>JAUHZL010000098.1 GCA_030425945.1 Alphaproteobacteria bacterium
TGTCGAGGTGGAAAGCGACGCGCTGCCGATCGTGCTGGGGGTGCTGCACCTCGTGCTGCTGCCGGTGACGATCCTCGGGCTGTCGAACGCCACCGGGCTGGACCAGCCCGCGCAGGTCGCGCTTTTTGCCTCCGTCGCCATGATCTTCGGCCAGATCTCCTGCTCGAACGCGCATGAACTGATCCACAAGGGCCGCGCGCTGCCGAACGTGCTGGGCCGGGTGGTCTATGCGACGCTCTTCTTCGGCCATCACGCCTCGGCGCATCCGGCGGTGCATCACCGCTTCGTCGCCACGCCAGACGACCCGAACAGCGCCACCGAGGGCGAAAGCCTCTATCATTTCCTGCCGCGCGCCTGGATCGGCTCGTTCCGCGCGGGCCTCCGGGTCGAGGTCGCGCGCCTGCGCCGCAAGGGCGCGCCCGCCTGGGGCGCGGGCAACCCGTTCTGGGGCTACGGGCTCTTCTCGGCGCTGGCGCTGACCGCGTCGGCGGCGATCGGCGGTTGGGGCGGCATCGCGGCGCATCTCGCGCTCGGCCTGCTCGCCTCGGCGCAACTGCTGACCAGCGACTACGTCCAGCACTACGGCCTGCGCCGGGCGCGTCTCGCCGACGGCCGCTACGAACCGGTCGGCCCCGAGCACAGCTGGAACGCGCCCGACGCCTTTTCCCGGCTGATGATGCTGAACGCACCGCTGCATTCCGAGCACCACCTGCACCCGACCCGGCCCTTCCCGCAACTCGGCCGCCCCGAGGGCGCGGAGGGCCCGGTCCTGCCCTACAGCCTGCCGATCATGGCGGGCATCGCCTGCATTCCGCCGCTGTGGAAGCGCGTGATGGGCCGCGAACTGGAGCGCCTCAGCCTCGCCGCCGCGGTGCCGCCGCTGGAGGCGCAGCTGCGCGGCGGGATGACCGAACCCGCCTGAGGCCCCCCTTGCCAAGCGCGCGGCGCATCGCGACACTTCGCGCCATGACCCGCCGCTTCGCCCTGCGCCCCGCCGCCGCCCTGATCACCCTCGCCCTGCTGTCCGCTCCGGCGCTCGCCGCCGAGCGCCTGACGGTCGACGCGTTCGAGGCGATGGTGACCGGCAAGACGATCTTCTACAGCCAGTCCGGCCAGCCCTACGGCGCGGAGGAGTATCGCCGCGACCGCAGCGTGGTCTGGTCCTTCCTCGGCGGCGAATGCCAGCGCGGCACCTGGAGCCCCGGCCCCGACGACGCGATCTGCTTCACCTACGAGGGGCAGGAGGACAGCGGCCCGATCTGCTGGGAGTTCCTCGACGACGGCGGCAAGATCCGCGCCCGCGTGCTGGGGGCCGACCCGGCCGACGACCTGACGATGGTCGGGCACAACCGCACGCCGCTGACCTGCACCGGCCCGGACGTGGGCGTCTGAGCCCTCAGAACAGGCTGCCCTGCTCCGGCGGCTTCGGCTTCGCCCGGGGGCCGCTGCCACCCCCGCCCGCCGGGGCCGCACCGCCCGCCGCGACCGGCACCTTGCCATCCTGGAACTCGATCTCCAGCGCGCCCTGCGCCCCCGCCGCGTGGGTGACGACCCCGCCGCCCGCGCGGTAGACCACCGCGAAGCCGCGCTTCAGCGTCTCGGTATAGCCCAGCGTCTGGCGCATCCGGTCGAGCGCCTCCAGCCGCGTGCGCCAGCCGGTGACCTGCGCCGTCCCCGCCCGCCCGAGGCGCTGCACCAGCCGCGCCAGCTCGCCCTCGGCCTGCGTCCGGCGGCGCAGCAGGGTCTCGGCCCGCAGCCGTCCGCCCAGCCCCGCCAGATCGCGCGCCGCTTGCCGGGTCCGCCCCGCCAGCGCCCGGTCGAGCGCCCCGCCGCGCTCGCGCAGCCGCTGTCCGCGGTCGGCCACCAGCCGCTCCAGCGCCTGCGGCCGCAGCCGCGCGCCGTAGCTGTCGAGCCGCAGCCGGGGCCGGTCGAGCCGCCCCTGCATCGCCCGCTCCAGCCGGTCGGACAGGAGGTCGAGCCGCTGCGCCGGGCGGTCGATCAGCTCCTCCAGGCGCGGCAGCGCCCGGCCCAGGTCGCGCAGCCGCTGCGCGCGCAGCGCCACGCCCTGCCCCGCCGCGCGGGTCAGCCGGGCGCCCTGCCCCTCGACATGCGCGAGCAGGTCCAGCCGCACCGGCACCGCCAGTTCCGCCGCCGCCGTGGGCGTGGGCGCGCGGCGGTCCGAGACGAAGTCGATCAGCGTCGTGTCGGTCTCGTGCCCGACCGCCGAGATCAGCGGGATGCGGCTCGCCGCCGCCGCCCGCGCGACGATCTCCTCGTTGAACCCCCAGAGGTCCTCCAGCGAACCGCCGCCGCGCGCCACGATCAGCAGGTCGGGACGCGGGATCGGCCCGCCCTCCGGCAGCGCGTTGAACCCGGCGATGGCGCGCGCCACGTCGGGGGCGCAGCGTTCGCCCTGCACCGCCACCGGCCAGACGAGGACATGGCGCGGAAAACGGTCGCGCAGCCGGTGCAGGATGTCGCGGATCACCGCACCCTGCGGCGAGGTCACCACCCCGATCACCCCGGGCAGGAAGGGGATCGGCCGCTTGCGCTCGGCCGCGAACAGCCCCTCGGCGGCCAGCGCGGCCTTGCGCTTCTCCAGCATCGCCATCAGCGCGCCGACCCCTGCGGGGGCGACATCGTCGACGATCAGCTGGTACTTCGACTGGCCGGGAAAGGTGGTCAGCCGCCCGGTGGCGATGACCTCCATGCCCTCCTCGGGCTTCACCGCCATCCGCGCGACGCTGCCCTTCCAGCTGACCGAGGCCAGCACCGCCTTGTCGTCCTTCAGGTCGAAATAGAGATGCCCCGAGCGCGCCGGGAACACCCGGCCCACCTCGCCGCGCACCCGGACGCGGCCGAAGGCGCCCTCCAGCGTGCGCTTCACCTCGCCCGCGATCTCGGAGACCGAGAATTCGGGCGCGTTGCCGCCCGGCTGTCCGCCCGCGCCGGGGTCGTCGTCGATCAGGTCCATCATGGCGGCACCCTAGCCCGGCCCGCGGACGGCGAAAAGCGCCGCCTGTCTTGTGCCGCCCCCGGCTTGGCCCTAGACCCGCCGCGACAGGGACGACAGCGCAGGGGGCGTCGCCATGAACATCCTGATCCTCGGCAGCGGCGGACGCGAGCACAGCCTCGCCTGGGCGGTGGCCCAGAACCCCAAGTGCGACCGGCTGATCCTCGCGCCCGGCAACGCGGGGACCGAGGCGCTGGCAGAAAATGCCGCCCTCGACATCCTCGACGCCGAGGCGGTCACCGGCTTCGCCGTCGAGAACGCCATCGACCTGGTGATCGTCGGCCCCGAAGCGCCGCTGGCGGCGGGCGTCGCGGACGCGCTCCGGGCGGCGGGCGTTCTGGCCTTCGGCCCCTCCGCCGAAGCGGCGCGGCTCGAAGCCTCCAAGACCTTCACCAAGCAGGTCTGCGACGCGGCCGGGGTGCCGACCGCGGGCTGGGCACACTTCACCGACGCCGCCGCCGCCCGCGCCCATGTCGCGGCGACCGGCGCCCCCATCGTGATCAAGGCCGACGGCCTCGCCGCGGGCAAGGGCGTCACCGTGGCGATGACCGAGGCCGAGGCGCTCGCCGCCCTCGACGACATGTTCGGCGGCGCCTACGGCGCGGCCGGGGCCGAGGTGGTGATCGAGGAGTTCATGGCGGGCGAGGAAGCCTCGTTCTTCATCCTCTGCGACGGCGAAGCGGCGCTGCCGCTCGGCACCGCGCAGGACCACAAGCGCGTGGGCGAGGGCGACACCGGCCCCAACACCGGCGGCATGGGGGCCTATTCCCCCGCGCCGGTGCTGACCGACGAACTCCAGGCGCAGGTGATGGAGACGATCGTGCGCCCGACGCTGGCCGAGATGGCGCGGCGCGGCACGCCCTATACCGGTATCCTCTATGCCGGGCTGATGATCGCCGACGGCCGCGCCCGGCTCGTCGAGTACAACGTCCGCTTCGGCGACCCGGAATGCCAGGTGCTGATGATGCGCCTCGGCGCGCAGGTGCTCGACCTGATCCTCGCCGCCGCCGAACACCGGCTGGAAACGGCGCAGGTGCACTGGGCCGACGACCACGCGCTGACCGTGGTGATGGCCGCGCGCGGCTATCCCGGTGCCTACGGGAAAGGCAGCGCGATCCACGGCCTCGACGCCCTGCCCGAGGACAGCCACCACATGGTGTTCCACGCCGGGACCACCCGCACCGAAACCGCGCTGACCGCGACCGGGGGCCGGGTGCTGAACGTCACCGCGCGCGGCGCGACCCTCGCCGAGGCGCGCGACCGCGCCTATGCGCTGGTCGACCGGATCGACTGGCCCGAGGGCTTCTGCCGCCGCGACATCGGCTGGCGCGCGCTCTGACGCGCCCGCCCTCTTCTTCTTGGACGAAATACTCCGGGGGTGCGGGGGCAGCGCCCCCGCTCCGATCCCTGCCGCCTGCGCGCGCCCTCAGGACAAGGGCGCGTTGGTGCAGGCCACCGGCTTGTCGGTGATGTCGCTGACCCGCTGCACCTCGCCCGTCCCCGGCATCAGCACATAGAGCGTCGCATCCCGGCGCAGCGTCACCCAGCAATGCTCGACGCCCGGCTCGTCATCGTAGAGAAAGCAGAGCCGCTCGTCGCGCACCTCGACCCGGCCATAGGCGCAGCTGCGGTCGGCGCGGGCCCAGACCGTGCGGGTGCGGGACAGGAATTCCTCGATCCCGACCAACTCGCCCGTTGGGTAGGTGCGGAAGGTCAGCGTCCGGCCGTCCGCCGCGTCGAGGAACGCCTCCGGCGCGATCCGCTCCTGCGCGGCGGCGGGCAGCGCCAGCAGCCCGAGGAGCAGCGCCGCGCGGATCATTGGCAGGCCAGCGCCGCGGCGACCGCCTCCGGCCCGGTGAAGGGGCCGACCGTCTCGGGCACCAGCGCGCCCGCCACGAGCCGCACCGCGACCACCCGGCTCCAGTCGCCCGAGGCCACGACGATCTCGGGCCCGGCCCCGCAGTCGCGCAGGCCGCCGGTGATGAAATCCTCGCCGATCCGGTGATTGCTGAGGCCCGGCAGGGCGGCAATCTCGGTCATCTCGCCGTCCTTGTAGCGCCAGAGCCGCAGTGTCTTCGCCAGGTGCGGGCGGTCGACATAGGCGACCTCCATCCAGCCGTCGCCATCAAAATCCGCCACCCCGACCGGGGCCAGCCAGCGGAAGCGCTGCCCGATGAAGGGCGTGGCGGCGACGAACCCGGTCTCGTCATAGACCGCCAGCCGCGCGCCGAGGGCGGCATCGGACTCGACCACCACCACCTTCGGCAGGTCGTCGGCGTCGATCGGCCAGATCCGGGGGGCGATGTCCTCGAAGACGCGCTGGTCGGGCAGACGGATCACCACCTCGTCGACGAGGGTCGCGGCGCAGCCATGGCAGCGGTCCACCGTCAGCACCAGCGCGCCCCATTCCCGGTCGTCGCCCAGCACCCCGTGCGGGTAGCGCCCGGTCGGCTCGGCGAAGCGGGCGGCGGTGATCACGTCGGGCGGGGTCGCCCCGGCCGCCCCGGCCCAGAGGCCGAGCGCCAGCGCGAGACCCCGCCCGGAACGCATCAGATCTGTTTCTCGGGCATCTGCACCACGAGCCCGTCGAGCGCGTCGCTGACCTTGAGCTGGCAGGTCAGGCGCGAGCGGGCCGGATCGGGCTGGAACGCGAAGTCGAGCATGTCCTCTTCCATGCTCTCCTTGTGCGGCAGTTTCGAGACCCAGTCGGGATGCACGTAGACATGGCAGGTCGAGCAGGCACAGGCGCCGCCGCAATCCGCCTCGATCCCCGGAATGCCGTTGTCGCGCGCGCCTTCCATCACGGTCAGCCCGTTCGGGACGTCCACGACATGCTCGGTGCCGTTGTGTTCGATATAGGTGATCTTCGCCATCGTCGGTTCCTGCCAGGTCTGCGGTTCTAGGGCGATGTAATCCGCCGCGCCCCGAATGGAAAGGCTTGGACGCGGCCCGGGTTTTGTTCTATCTTCGTTCTCATGCCGGATCCCGTCTTTCCCCCCGACCCCAGCGCCGCCTTCGACCCGATCACCCGGCCGCCGCCCCCGCCGCCGCGCCCGCCCGCCTGCGTCCCCGCCCGCCGCGTCGAGGAGGTGTCGGACAACGCCCGCCTCGCGGTCGCGGGCCTCGTGCTGGTGCGCCAGCGCCCGGGCACCGCCAAGGGGGTGATCTTCGTGACGCTGGAGGACGAGACCGGCACGGTGAACGTGGTGGTCTGGAAGGCGGTCTACGAGCGGTTCCGCCGCGCCGTGATCGCCGGGCGGCTGCTGAAGGTGACCGGGCGGCTGCAACGCGCCGAGGGCGTGACCCATGTCGTCGCCGAGGAGATCGAGGATCTCTCGCCGCTGCTCGACCGCCTGCTCGAGCCCGGCTTCACCCCCGCGCTCTGCCGGGCGGGCGACCAGCCCTGACGGCGCCCCGCCCCGGCAGGCTTCCGAAACCGCGGCACTTGCGCTATTCTCGGCCCCGAACAGACCCCGGACCCAACCGGAAGGCCGAGCAGTGACCCGACCCCTCCTCGCATGGACCGCGCTCGCGGGCCTCGCGGCGTGCCAGAGCACGCTGCCCGCGCCCGACGTCATGCGCCTCGCCGAGCCGGAGCCGGGCATCGTGCGCGCCGCCGAGGGGCCGCCGGGGGCCGCGCCCGACAGTTGCTGGGGCCGCGACGTGACCCCCGCCGTGATCGAGACGGTCACCGAGCAAGTCATGCTGCAACCCGCCGAGATCGCCAGCGACGGCACCGTGCTGGCCCCCGCCGTGTTCAAGACCGAGACCCGGCAGCGGATCACCCGCGAGCGCACCGAGATCTGGTTCGAGGCCCCCTGCCCCGAGCGCATGACGCCCGGCTTCATCGCCTCGGTGCAGCGCGCGCTCGCCGCCCGCGGTTTCCACCGCGGCGCGGTCACCGGCGAGATGGACGGCACCACCCGCCGCGCGATCCGGCGCTACCAGCAGACCGAGGGGCTCGACAGCGCGGTCCTCTCGCTCGCGGCCGCGCGCCGTCTCGGGCTGGTCGAGGTGGACCCCGCGACCCTCGACTGACGTCCCCCCCGCATGTGAAACGGGCGCCCGAAGGCGCCCGCTCCCGGCCGGTCGCAAGACCCGGCCCCGTTGTGTCATCCGCGAACCGCGGTCACTCGTCCACGGTCAGCGCCACGAAGCGCGGCTCGCCGGCGCGGCGCACCAAGAGCAGGATCGACTTTCGCCCCGCGTCGCGGGCATCGGCGATCCGCTCCTCGAGATCGGCCGGGGTCGACACCGGGCGCTGACCCGCCTCGGCGATCACGTCGCCGACCTGCAGGCCCTTCTCGGCCGCTTCCGCCGCCGGATCGACCGCGGTGACGACGAGGCCGTCCTCGTTGCCGCCGAGGCCCAGCTCGTCGCGCAGCGGTGCGGTCAGCTCGCTCAGCTGCAGGCCCAGCACGCTGCCGGTCTCGGGCTGCATCTCGGTCGCCGGGGCCGAGGCGGGAATCGTCCGCTCGGCTTCCTCGCGGCGGCCCAGCGTCACCTGCAGGGTCTGGGTCGAGGCGTCGCGCTGCACGACCACCGGCACGGTGGCGCCGACATCCGAGTTGCCGACGATGCGGACCAGCTCGCGGGTGTCGGTCACGTCCTGCCCGTCGAAGGACAGGATCACGTCACCGGCCTGCATGCCGGCCTCGGCCGCCGGGCCTTCCGGCACGTCCGACACCATCACGCCCGACGCGCTGGCGAGACCCAGCGCCTCGGCCATGTCGGGGGTGACGTCCTGGATGCGGACGCCCAGCCAGCCGCGGCGGGTCTCGCCGAATTCCTTCAGCTGGTCGATCACGCGGGTGGCGACCGCCGAGGACATCGCGAAGCCGATGCCGATCGAACCGCCGTTCGGCGACAGGATCGCGGTGTTCACGCCGATCACGTCGCCGTCCATGTTGAACAGCGGCCCGCCCGAGTTGCCGCGGTTGATCGCGGCGTCGGTCTGGATGAAGTCGTCATAGGTGCCCGACAGCGCGCGGTTGCGCGCCGAGACGATCCCGGCCGAGACCGAGAAGCCCTGGCCCAGCGGGTTGCCCACGGCCATCACCCAGTCGCCGACGCGGGACGCGTCGCTGTCGCCGAACTTCACGAAGGGCAGCGGCTCGTCGCTGTCGACCTTCAGCAGCGCGAGGTCGGTGTTCTTGTCGGTGCCGATCACCTCGGCGTCGAGCACCTTGCCCGAGAAGAACTCGATCGAGATCTCGTCGGCCTGCTCGATGACGTGGTTGTTGGTGACGATGTAGCCATCCGCCGAGATCACGAAGCCCGAGCCCAGCGCGTTCGAGCGCCGCTGCGGGCGCTCGCCCTGGCGGCCCTGCTGGCGGTCCATGAAGTCGCGAAAGAAGTCCTCGAGCGGGCTGCCTTCGGGAACCATGGGCTGCGGGCCGGTGGGGGCGGCGACCATCGTCGAGGTGGTGATGTTGACGACCGCCGGGCTGACGCGCTCGGCAAGGTCGGCAAAGCTGCCGGGCATGTCGCGCGCCGCGGCGGCAAGGGTCTGCGCAAGGACGAGCGCGAGGCCGACAACGAGCGCGAGCAGGCCGCGCAGGGCGGCGGGGCGCTCGGGAGTGAGGGTGAGTGCACGTGAGGTCACGATCCGGGTCCTCCTTGAAATCACGTCGGACATCTGTCCTGCCCCTCCATATTCGACCTGAACCGCCGCAGTTCAACGGCCCCGACGCCAAACCCTGTCACATCGGTGTGACGGTCCGCGACCGG
>JAUHZL010000099.1 GCA_030425945.1 Alphaproteobacteria bacterium
GCGTTGCAGAGCATCTCGATGTCGTCATGGACCTGCATCGCGTGGGCGCGGTCGAAGTGCAGCCGGAGAAAGGCGATCTGCCCGACATGCGCGGTGACGAAGGTCTCGAAGTCGGGCGTGTTGTAGCCGGTCAGCGTGATCGCGGCGTCGAGCACCGGGATGTCGGCACCGGGGGCCGGGCCGGTCCCGCCCCCGCCGGGGCGCAGGATCGCCAGTTGCGCGCGGGCGGCGTCCAGGAACGAACTGTCGGGATGGGCCGCGATGAAGGCGTCGAGCGCCTCGGGCGTGGCCGTGCGGACGGCGGCGAGGAACGCCACCTCGTCCTTCGGACGGTCGAGCGTCACGCTGTCCGAGCAACTATCGGTCAGGCAGGTCTTGCCGAGCGTCTCGTCGTAATAGGCGGGCTGCTGGAGGTGCCCCTCGACGCTGCGGGCGAGGTCGTAGATCTCGATCTGCGCGTCCGAGATCGCGGTCTCGAGGTAGAGCCCGGCCGTCAGGCGCGGCAGGAAGGTGCGGGTGAAGACGCTGAGCGTGTCCTCGGGCCGGTCGGAGGGCAGGTAGTCGAGCGCCTCCTGCCCGGCCCCGGCCGAGAAGATGACGAAACTGCCCACCGGGGCCGAGACCGGCGCGAGCCCGCGCGAGATCGAGGCGGACTTCGTCCCGGCACGCGGTTCGAACGGGTTGTTCCGGCAGGCGTCGATGATGGCGACGCTGAGCGAGACGCCGAGCTGCTCCAACTCGTCGAGCACCCCGTCATGGCCGTTGCGCAGCGCCAGCGAGGCGCGTTCGAGCACGCGGTCGGACCCACTGGCGGGGGCATCGGTGGGCAACAGGTAGTTGACCGCGCCATCGCTCCAGCCGTGCCCGGAAAAGACGAAGACCACCTCGTCGCCGGTCGACAGCGTGTCCATGAACGCGTCGAGCGCCTGCAACGTGCCGTCGAGGCCGAGGTCGGTATGGAGCGTCGAGCGATAGCCCATCCCGAGCAGCGCCGCGTGATAGGCCGCGGCGTCGTAGCCCGGGTTGCGCAGGTCTTCGAGCGCGTCATAGGCCGAGTTGCCGATCACCAGCGCGTGGCGTCCGGCCAGCGCGGGACCGGCGAGGGCCAGCATCAGGGGAACAAGAAGAAACAGGCGGATCAGGGGCATGGCAGGCGGTCTTCCCGGAGCGGACGAAGGGGGCGGGATCGAACGGCAGTCCGACGCGGAGACCCTCACCCTGCCCCGATCCGGCGGCCCGGGTCAAACCCGCCGCCCCTCTCAGTCCTCGTCGGGGCGCGGGCGGGCCGGGCCGCGGTAGGCGGCGGTCAGCTCGTCGGGCACCTCGGAACCGTCGTAGAGGAAGGGCAGGATGCCGGTGCGCAGCGACTTGCCGCGGGCCCTGCGGATCTGGTCATCCGAGACCGTGACCCGCTGCGCCGGGCGGCGGCCCCAGTCGGCCAGAAGCCCGTAGAGGCGGTCGATCTCGGCCCGGTGCGTGTCGTCCTTGCCGAGGTCGTGGAACTCCTCCGGATCGGTCGCGAGGTCGAACAGCATCGGGCGGAACCCGCCCTCGGCGTGCATCAGCTTCCAGCGCCCGTCGAACACCATGAAGAGGCGGCAGTCCTTCGGGTCGAGCCCCAGTTTCACCGCCTGCCCGGTGGGCGAGTAGTCGAATTCCGAGATCGCGCAGGCGCGCCAGTCGGGCGTCTCGCCCCTGAGCCAGGGCAGCAGCGAGCGGCCTTCGAGGATGTGGTCGGCGACCGTGCCGCCCGCCGCCTCGACGAAGGTCGGGGCGAGGTCGATCGACTCGACCAGCGCGTCGCAGGTGGTGCCGCGCGTCGCGTCGGCCTCCGGGCGCGGATCGCAGACGATCATCGGGATCTTCACGGAGGGGTCGTGGAACAGCTCCTTCTCACCCAGCCAGTGGTCGCCGAGATAGTCGCCGTGATCCGAGGTCAGCACGATCATCGTGTAGGCCATCTGCCCCGTCGCCTCGAGGTGGTCGAGGATGCGGCCCAGCTGGTCGTCGCATTGCCGGATCAGCCCCATGTAGGCCGGGATCACCTTCTCGCGGACCTCGTCGCGCTGGAACGCCTGCGCCACGCGGTTCGCCATCCACGCGCCGTAGACCGGGTGCGGGTCCTCGCGCTCGACCGCGTGGCGGGTCGCGGGCGGGACATGCCCTGGTCCGAACATCGCGTGATAGGGGGCGGGCACGATATAGGGCCAGTGCGGCTTGATGTAGCTGACATGGGCGCACCACGGCCCGGTCTGCGCCGTGATGAAATCGAGCGTGCGCGAGGTCAGCCAGGGCGTCTCGCTGTGCTCCTCGCGGATGTTGGCGGGCTTGTCGGCATTGCGGAACATCCAGCCCGAGGCGATGTCGCCGTCCTCGTCCACGCCCGCGTTCGCGAAATCGGCCCAGGGGTTCTCGCCCGGGTAGCCCTGCGCCTTGAGGTACTCGTTGTAGGGCGAGCGGCCGGGGTCGTAGAACCCGTCCGGCCCCTGCGCCCAGAGCCCGTCGTCGCGCACCCAGACGTCGAAGCCACATTCGGCCTGCCGCGCCCCGATCACGCTGTCGGGCGCGAGGCCGAGCCGCGCCATGCCCTGCGCGTCGGCCCGCATGTGGGTCTTGCCGATCAGCCAGCAGTCCATCCCCGCCGCGCGCAGATGGTCGGCCAGGGTGATCTCGCCGACCCGGAGCGGGAAGCCGTTGTAGGCCGCCCCGTGCGACGAGACATAGCGCCCGGTGTAGAAGCTCATCCGGGAGGCGCCGCAGATCGGCGACTGGACATAGGCGTTGGTGAATCGCACGCCCCGCGCCGCGACCCGGTCGAAATTCGGGGTCTGGAGATGCGGATGGCCCGCGCAGCCGAGGTAATCGAACCGCAGCTGGTCATACATGATGAACAGGATGTTCATGCGCCCGCCCTCCCCCGCTGGCCCGGACCGGTCGTCCCGCCCCGCTGATACCGGGACCGGGCCGGGGCGTCGAGGGGGGGGCCGCCCGCCGTCAGTCCGCGGCGACGAGATCGACAAGCTCGGCGCGGGTCTCGGCGCTGGCGCGCAGCAGGTCGGCGCGCAGGGTGTCCGGCGGCAGGGCGCCGGTCGTCTTGACCGCCGTCTCGAAGGCCGCGAGCAGGCCTTGCAGGGCGGGCAGGCCGATCATCCCCGCCGACCCCGCCAGGTTGTGGGCCGTCGCGGCCAGCACCGCCGCACCGTCCTGCCCGGCGGCGAGCCGCACCTCGAAGGCGGCGGCGTCCTGCGCGAACTGCGCGATCATGTCCCGGAAGCGGGTGTCGCCCAGCGTCTCGCTGAACTCCGCCAGCTTCGCGGGGTCGAGCAGGTCGGCCGCAGGGGCCGCGTCGTCCGGGGTCTCCTCGTCCGGCCCGTAGCCCGCCAGCAGCGCCCGGAGCGCGGCGCGCGAAATCGGCTTCGTGAGGGTCTGCGGCATGCCGTTGGCGCGGAAGCTCTCGATCTCGGCCGGCAGGGCGTGGGCGGTGGTCGCGACGATGGGCGTCGCGGCGTTCGGCCCGCCGCCCTCGCGGATGGCGCGGGCGGCCTCGGTCCCGTTCATGCCGGGCATGCTGATATCCATCAGGATCAGGTCGAAGCGCCCGGTCGCGGCGGCGGCCACCCCGGCGGTGCCGTCGGCGGCCTCGGTCACGCGGTGGCCCTCCTGTTCGAGCATGGCGCGCAGGACCTCGCGGTTGATCGGGTTGTCCTCGACCATCAGCACCGACAGCGGCCCGACCGCCGCCCGGTCCCGGTCCGGCACGACGGGCGCGGCCGCCGGGGCATCCGCGACCGGCAGGGTCAGCTCGATGTGGAAGTCCGCGCCGCCGCCCGCGCTGTCGCGCACGTCGATGCTGCCGCCCATCGCCTGCACGATCCGCCGCGCGATCCCCAGCCCGAGGCCGGTGCCCTGCGCGTTACGGTCGTAGGACGGGTCGAGCATCACGAAATCCTCGAAGATGCGCGCCCGGTCGCCGGTCGGGATGCCGACGCCGGTATCGGCCACGCTGAGGACGAGCCGCGCCTGCCCGTCCGCCACCCCGAGGCAGCAGGCGGACAGCACGATCTCGCCGCCCGAGGTGAACTTGTTGGCGTTGCCGACGAGGTTCAGCAGCACCTGCGACAGGCGGCGGTCGTCGGCCATCAGGCTGGGCGGCACGTCCGGCGCGACCAGCGCGGACATCCGGTTGCCCGCCTTGCGCGCCGCGCCATCCTGGTTCTCGAGCACCCGGTCGAAGACGGCGCGCAGGTCCATCGGGCGGGGCCGCAGGGTCTCGGCACCGGTCTCGAGCCGGGTCAGGTCGAGCACGTCGTTGACATGCCCGAGCAGGATGTCGCCCGAGCGGCGCAGGGTCCGGACATGGCGCGTCTGCGCCTCGTCGAGCGGCGTCGCCTGCAGCAGGTCGACCGCCCCGAGGATGCCGTTCAGCGGCGTCCGGATCTCGTGGCTCATGATGGCGAGGAACTCGGACTTCTTGCGCGCCGCCGCCAGCGCCTCGTCCCGCGCGGCGCGCAGGTCAGCCTAGGCCCGCAGGCGGTGGGTGATGTCGCGCAGGAACGAGACGAAGACATGCCGCCCGCCCACCCGTTCGTGGGTGATCGACACCTCGACCGGGAAGCGGCGCCCGGACTTGTGACAGGCCTCCATCTGGACCCGGCCCGCGCCGATGATACGCCGCTCGCCGGTCGTCAGGAAGCGTTTCATCCCCGCGGCATGCGCGGCGCGGTGATGCGCGGGGATCATCATCTCGGCCATCGGCTGACCGATGATCTCGGCCTGGGTCCAGCCGAAGATCGCCTCGGCGGCGGGGTTGTAGGCGCGCACGATCCCCTCGGCATCCGCCACGATGATCGCGTCGAGAGAGGTCTCGACGATCATCGACAGGTTGCGGTTGACCTCCTCGATCCGCTGGGCGTCCTCGCGCGCCCGGCGGCCCGCCGCGATCATCAGGATGGCCGCGATGGTCAGTACCACCAGCAGCACGAGGGTCACGAGCCCGGTGCGCAGGATCAGTGCGACGATCTCGCGGCGTTGCTGGTCGGACTGTTCGGCGAAGATGTCGAGCCCGCGCAGGGCGATGGTGCGCACCGGCTCGCGGATCGCGTCGAGCTGGGCCTGCAAGGCGGGCAGACCGGCAAGCAGATCGGCCTCCGGGCCGTCGATCAGCGGCACGGCGGCGTCGAGGACGCGGTTCACCTCGGCCTGCGCCGCCTTGTAGCGGGCATCCTCCGGCAGGAGGGCATAGGCCTCGGCCCGGGCCAGCGTCCGCCAGCGGCTGTAGAAGATGTCGAACCGGGTGCGCAGGTCCCCGACCGCCCCGAGGTCGTCGTGGCTGGCGGTCTCGACCGCGAGCACCAGCCGGAAGTAATCCACTTCCAGCTGGCTGATCGTCCATTGCGTGTTGTCGGACTGCGAAGTCGCGAGCTTGTCGATCCGCTGCGTCAGGTCGAGCCACAGGAGCGCCGTCAGCCCGATCGCCATGATCGTGCCGATGACGAAGGCAGTCAGCCCGTAGCGGGTCAGCGCGGCCGTGCGGTCAAGCTGGGGTGTCAGGGAAGAACCTCGATGGAGACAAGCTGCCAGATGCTGCGCGCGTAAATGCGCTCCGACTTGTACTCCGGAACCGCGTCATAGGGATAGATCACCCAGAGCGGGCCCTTGTCGCGCACCGACATCGGTTCGCCGCCGCGCTCGAAGGCGATGATGGGTCCGCCCTCGACGGCATCCGACACCGGGATCTCGATCGCGTAGTCGTTCAGCGCCAGCGCGCGCAGGATCGTGCCCTCGGCCCCCAGCCGGTCGAGCAGCGTGACAAGCTGGACCCCGCGAAAGCGCTGCACGCCGTCCGTCCAGATCGTCGAGGTCTCGATGATCACGGGATCGAGCGCCTCCAGCATGGCCCGGTCGAAGACCGCTTCGCCCGCCTCGGTGTTGGTTTCGGCAATCGCGCCCGACACCGTCAGCAGCACCTCGTCCTGCGGCGGCGCCAACACCCCGGCCGCCGTGACCGCCGATCCGTGAGCCGCCAGAACCGCCCCGAGCAACGCCACCGCGCCAAGGCGCTTCAGCAATGTTTTCACTGTAAATCCTCCGAAGTGTTGGGCGCTCCTCCGCGCCCGCGTTGCTTGAAATCGCAGTCTCAAATTGCCATACTTTGGACAAGCCTGTCTCAGGCGCAAATGGACATCACACTATCCTTTCGGATATTTCGACGATCTAATGAGTGTCCATCCTCCCCGGTCGGTGCCTGTATCAAGGGAACGATCCACTCTATATCGCTATCAGACATAACAATCGGGCACCGAGAAGACTCATGACGTCTCGACAGGAGAGCGACCCTGACCACGACGGCACCCGGCAGACGGGCGGCGGACCAACGCGGCTGCTTCTGGCCGACGACCACAGCCTCGTCCGCGAGACCATCGCGGCCTTTCTCGCCGCGGGCGGGGACCTCGAGATCCATTGCGAAGGCACGCTCGATGCCGCCATCGCGGCCCTCGGCCCGCACGGCCCCTTCGACCTGATCCTGCTCGACCTGAACATGCCGGGGATGAACGGCCTCGACGGGATGGCCCGCATGCAGAAGGCCGCCGGCGCAACGCCGGTCGGCATCCTGTCGGCGAACGCCCGGCCCGACACGATCCAGTCGGCGATCGCCGCGGGCGCGCGGGGCTACCTGCCGAAGTCGATGCCGGCGAAGTCCCTGTCGGCTGCCGTGCGCTTCATGCTCTCGGGGGAAATATACTTCCCCTACAACCTGTTGCAGGATACTCCCGGCGAGGATGATGCCGGTCTGCGGCCGCGCGAGCGCGAGGTGCTGCAGGGGCTGGCCGAGGGTCTGTCGAACCGGGAAATCGCCGACCGGCTGCACCTGCAGGAGGTCACCGTCAAGCTGCACGTCAAGACGCTGAGCCGGAAGCTGAACGCCCGCAACCGGACCCATGCCGCGATGATTGCTCGGGACAACGGGTTGATCTGAGGCGGGCTGATCCGAGACGGGCTTATCCGGACCCGGGCGGACCGGTTCAGGTCACCGGCCCGCGGGGCACGATGCGCAAGGCGCGCAGGGCGTTCAGGATCACCGCCACGTCGATCCCTTCCTGCAGGAGCGCGCCCTGCACCGGGCTGAGATACCCGAGGGCCGCCGCGATCATGCCCAGCACCGACAGGCCGATGCCTGCCACGACGCTCTGAAGGGCGATGGCCCGCGCGCCGCGGGCGATCTCGATCCCCGGCCCGAGCCGGTCGAGCCGGTCCACCAGCAGCACCACGTCCGCCGCCTCGGCCGAGGCCGCCGCCCCCCGCGCGCCCATCGCCACGCCGACATCGGCGGCGGCAAGCGCGGGCGCGTCGTTCACCCCGTCGCCGACCATCATCACCGGGCCGTTCTTGCGTTCGGTGAGGACCAGCAGCACCTTCTGGTCGGGGGTCAGGCCCGCCCGCACCGCGTCGAGGCCCAGCCCCTCGGTCACGCGCTCGGCCACCTCGGCGCGGTCGCCGGTGGCCAGCAGGATGCGCCCGATGCCGTCCCCGCGCAGCGCGTCGAGCATCGCCCCCGCGCCCTCGCGCAGCGGATCGGACATCACCAGGTGCCCGGCCAGCCGCCCGTCGACCGCCACCGCGACAAGGACCGAACCCGCGGGCCGGGCGGGCAGGTCCGCCTGCCCAGCGCCGACCTCGGCGGCCACGAAGCCGTCGCCGCCGACGATCACCGCGCGGCCCTCGACGCGGCCGGTCAGACCTTCGCCCGGCCGCTCGACAACCTCGGTCGGCACCGGCAGCGCCAGCCCGCGCGCGGTGGCGGCGGCGACGATCGCCTGCGCGACCGGGTGTTTCGAGGCCTGGTCGAGGGCCGCGGCGAACCGCAGCAGGTCGTCCTCGGCCAGGCCCTCGCGGCTGGCGATCGCCACGATCTGCGGGCGGCCGTCGGTCAGGGTGCCGGTCTTGTCGAGGATCAGCGTCCGGATGCGGGCCATCGTCTCGAGCGGTCCGGCCCCCTTGATCAGCACCCCGAAATGCGCCGCGCGCGACAGGCCCGCGACCAGCGCCACGGGCACGGCGAGGATCAGCGGACAGGGCGTCGCCACGACCAGCACGGCCACGGCGCGGATCGGGTCGCCGGTCAGGGCCCAGGCGGCGACCGCGATGCCGACGGTGACCAGCAGGAAGCCCAGCGACCAGCGGTCCGCCAGCCGCGACATCGGCGCTTTCGAGGCCTGCGCCGCCTCCACCAGCCGGACGATCCCGGCATAGGTGCTGTCGTGCGCCTCGCGCGTGGCGGTCAGGTCGAAGGGTTCGCCCGCGTTGGTGACGCCGCTCATCGCCTCGGCCCCGGCCGCCAGCCGCACCGGCAGCGACTCGCCGGTCAGCGCGGAGGTATCGACGAAGGCGATCCCGGAGGTGACCCGGCCATCCACCGGCACGACGTCGCCCTGCCGGATCAGCAGGCGGTCGCCCGGGGCGATGGCGTCGAGCGGCACCTCTTCCAGCCCGCCGTCGCGGTGCCGCGTCGCCGTTCGCGGCACGCGGGACAGCAGGTCCTGCATCGAGCGGCGCGCCCGCCCCTCGGCAAAGGCTTCGAGGAAGGTGCCGCCGGAATACATCACCGCGACGACCGCCGCGGCCAGCGTCTCGCCGAAGACCAGCGCGGCGGTCATCGACAGCGCGGCCACGATGTCGAGGCCGATCTCGCCCGCCCGCAGGCTGCGCAGGATCTCGACCA
>JAUHZL010000100.1 GCA_030425945.1 Alphaproteobacteria bacterium
CCGGTTTCGTTGGTGATGAAGCCCTCGGGGTTCCAGCTGACCGCCTTCAGGACCTGCCAGACCCGCTTCGCGTTCTCGCGGCTCCAGAGCAGGTCGCGGCGCTGCTCGATGATCGCGGCCGCGAGCGGGTTGAAGAAGCGGCGCCCGGGCAGTTCCATCGCGAAGGGCTCGGAGCGCCCGGTCTGGTTCAGATGATCGGTTGCCGTCATCTCGAGCCGCACGGGCAGGTTGGCCCACGGGTGCTCGGAAAAGTTCTCGGCCAGCACCTCGGTGAACTCGGCGCGGTCCCCGGTCAGCGTCAGCGGGATCGGAACGACCAGCGGTTCGCGCGGCTCGGGCGGCGTGGCGAGGCCGTAGATCCGGTCGGTCGCGGCCAGATCGAGGGTGAAGGTCGCCTCGCCGCCGATCACGGCGAAATCGTCCGACGCCGAGAACGGCAGCCGCATCTCGCCGCCCTGCACGCGGCTGACCGGACCATCCACCGTGATGGTCGGGGCGTTGTCCGGCAGCACGGTCACGTCATAGCCGCGCCCGCCGGGCCCTTCGACCTGAAGCCGACCGGAGCGCATCACGACCAGTTCCTGCGCCGGGTCCGTGCGGGCCTCGCCCGCACCGTCGCTGACGCTTTCGGTGACCGACAGACGTCCGTCCGCCCCGTAGAGGCGCAGCGTGATCCGGGTGCCCTCCGGCACCGTGAACCCGTCGGTGATCTCGTTCAGGTAGAGGCTCGGCCGCCCGGTGTAGGACGGCGGCTCGGCCCAGCCCTCCCAGGCCGGACCGATCGCCAGCGCGGGTCCGCCGGCCCCCGGAAGAAGCCCGTCCTGCGACCGCCAGCCGGTACCGAAGAGGACCGCCATGACCACGCCGGTGGCCGCGATGTAGCGCAGCGCGTAGCGGTCGCGGCGGGCAAGCCGCAGGTCGGGGCGCACCGGCCGGGCGGCGCGGGCGGCATCGGCGATCCGGCGCAGGTGGGCCCGCCACACGGCGCGGGCCTGCGGGTCGCCCTCGCCGATGGCCATCCGGTCGGCCAGCGTGCGAAGCGGGCGTCCGGGCGTTGCGGCGTCGAGGCGGTCTTCGGCCTCGGCCCGGCGGGGCCAGCGGAACGTCCGGATCCCGCGCGCGAGCGTTCCCAGCCCGGCGATGCCGACCGCAGCCGCGAGCCCGGTGCCCCAGTCTGGCCCGAGGCGCGAGGGGATCTCGAAGGCAGCGGCGGTCAGCGCGAGACCGGCGACGGTCCAGAGCGGCCAGAAGGCCTGGGCGGCCCGCTCGGCCACGAGACCGACGCGGGTCCAGAAGACAGGCCGCTCCAGCGCGGCCCGTGCGTTGTCCGGGGTGATCTCCGGGTCCTTGCGGCCCGTCGGGGGTCGTTCGGTCATCCGCGCTCCGCGTCGGCGGAGCCATGCCCGCCTAAAGCCATTCGGGGATGGTATCGCGGGCGATGATTTCGTCAAACGTCGGGCGGGCGCGTATGACAGCGAAGTGATCGCCCTGAACCAGAACCTCCGGGATCAGGGGGCGGGTGTTGTATTCGCTGGACATCACCGCGCCATAAGCCCCGGCCGAGCGGAAGGCGACCAGATCGCCCGACGCCATCGGCGGCAGCGCACGGCCCTTGGCGAAGGTGTCCCCCGATTCGCAGACCGGGCCGACGATGTCGTAGAGCTGCTGTTCGACGCCCGGTGCGGCCTCGGCCACCGGGATGATGTCGTGCCACGCGCCGTACATCGCCGGGCGGACCAGGTCGTTCATCGCCCCGTCGAGGATGAGGAAGCGGGTGCCCTCGCCCTCCTTCACGTAGATCACCTGCGAGACCATCAGCCCGGCATTGCCCGAGATCAGGCGGCCCGGCTCGATCTCGATCTCGCAGCCGAGGTGCCCCAGCGTGCGCGCGACGAGCTGGCCGTATTCCACAGGCAGCGGTGGCGCCTCGTTCGAGCGGGTATAGGGAATGCCCAGCCCGCCGCCGAGGTCGAGGCGGGTGATCTCGTGCCCCTCCGCGCGCAGGCGTTCGGTCAGGTCTGCGACCTTGAGATAGGCCTGCTCGAACGGCTCGAGCTGGGTCAGCTGGCTGCCGATATGGACGTCGATGCCGATGGCCCTCAGGCCGGGAAGCGCCGCGATGCGGGCATAGACCTCCGACGCGCGCGCGATCGGGATGCCGAACTTGTCGCCCTTGCGCCCGGTCGCGATCTTCTCGTGGGTCCGCGCATCGACGTCGGGGTTCACCCGCACCGTCACCGGCGCCACCGTGCCGAGGCTCAGGGCCACCTCGTTCAGGGCCTCCATCTCGGGCTCGGATTCGAGGTTGAACTGGCGGATGCCGCCTTCAAGCGCGGCGCGCATCTCGGTCCGGGTCTTGCCGACGCCCGAGAACACGATCCGCTCGCCCGGCACACCGGCGGCGCGGGCGCGGGCGTATTCGCCGCCCGACACCACGTCCATCCCGGCCCCGAGATCCCCCAGCAGCTTGAGCACGGCCTGGTTGCTGAGCGACTTCATCGCGAAGCACACCAGATGCGACGGGGCCCAGGACAGCGCCTCGTCGAACAGCCGGAAATGCCGGGTCAGGGTCGCGGCGGAATAGACGTAGAACGGCGTCCCGACGGTCCGGGCAATATCTGCAATCGCCACGTCCTCGGCGTGCAGCGCGCCGTCGCGGTAGAGGAAATGATCCATCGAGGTCGGGGTCCCGGGGGGCTCAGCGCACCGGCGCGGCGCGGAAGAAGAGGTAGAGCGGCAGGCCGCAGCTGACGCCGATCATGAAGGTCGCCGGGATCGCCAGCAGGGCGATCCAGTTCTTCCGGACGAGGGTCTCTGCCAGGATGAACACGGTGAGGGCCACCGCCGCGATGGTCAGGTCCCAGACCAGGCCCGAGGTCGCGTCATTGACGTGCCACGCGTCCACCATGTCCATGATCGACCAGGTGTTGGTCTGGAACCACGCGATGAAGTAGCCCATCGGATGGATGGCCCCCCAGACCGCGAGGCCGAGGTAGACAAGGCGGAGCGGCGTCATGGTCACTTCCCTTCGAAGAGGCCCGAAGGCGCGGTCTTGCCGGGCGCCGTCGGTGCGCCATCGGCGCCGCAGCCCGCAACGACACCCAGCGTGACGACAAGCAGAAGAACCGTGCGGATCATGGCGACACCTTCACGCCGAAGGCGCCCATGCGGATCGTGGCACTGTCCACCTGTGCCGTGCTGCCGGCGCCGAGGCTGACATCGGCCGACAGGCGCGGACGCTCGTCGCACCCGGCGAGCGAGGCCAGCGCCAGCGCGGTAAGGATCGTTCGGGACATCATGCCAGCGCCTCCTTCCAGCGGGCGATCTGCGCGTGCACCTGAACCGGAGCCGTTCCGCCATAGGAGGTGCGGCTGGCGACCGAGTTGTGCACGCCAAGCACATCATAGACGGCATTCGTGATCCCGCCATGCGCCGTGTGCATCTCGTCGAGGCTGAGGTCCTTCAGGTCACAGCCCTTGCCCTCGGCCAGCGCGACCAGCGCGCCGGTGACATGGTGCGCCTCGCGGAACGGCAGGCCCAGCTCGCGCACCAGCCAGTCGGCAAGGTCGGTTGCCGTCGAGAAGCCGGACGCCGCGGCGGCCTCCAGGGCGGGACGGTTCGCGGTCATGTCGCCGACCATGCCGGTCATCGCGGCCAGCGCCAGCATCAGCGTGTCGGCGGCGTCGAAGACCTGTTCCTTGTCCTCCTGCATGTCCTTCGAATAGGCCAGCGGCAGGCCCTTCATCACGGTCAGCAGGGCGATGTTCGCCCCGACGATCCGGCCGATCTTGGCGCGGATCAGTTCGGCGGCGTCGGGGTTCTTCTTCTGGGGCATGATCGAGGACCCCGTCGAGAACCGGTCCGACAGGGTCACGAAGCGGAACTGGGCCGAGGACCAGATCACCAGCTCTTCCGCGAACCGGCTGAGATGCATCGCGCAGATCGAGGCCGCGGCGAGGAACTCGAGCGCGAAGTCCCGGTCGGACACCGCGTCGAGCGAATTGGCCGCGGGACGGTCGAAGCCCAGCGCGTGCGCCGTCATCTCGCGGTCGATCGGGAACGAGGTTCCGGCCAGCGCCGCCGCCCCCAAGGGGCATTCGTTCATCCGGGTGCGGGCATCGGCAAAGCGCGAGCGGTCGCGGGCGAACATCTCGACATAGGCCATCATGTGATGGCCCCAGGTTACCGGCTGGGCGGTCTGGAGATGGGTGAACCCCGGCATGACCCAGTCCGCGCCCGCCTCGGCCTGCACCAGAAGGGCCCGCATCAGCGCGGTCAGCCCCTCGACGGCGGCGTCACACTGGTCGCGCACCCAGAGCCGGAAATCGGTCGCCACCTGGTCGTTGCGCGAGCGCGCGGTGTGCAGGCGCCCGGCGGGTTCGCCGATGATCTCCTTCAGCCGCGCCTCGACGTTCATGTGGATGTCTTCCAGCGCCGTCGAGAAGGCGAAGCGCCCCTCCTTGATCTCTGACAAGACCGTGAGCAGCCCTTCCCGGATCGCGCCAGCATCGCTATCGCTCACGATACCCGTTGCGGCCAGCATCGCGGCATGGGCGCGCGAGCCTTCGATGTCCTGCGCGGCGAGCCGCTTGTCGAAGCCGATGGAGGCATTGATCGCCTCCATGATCGCATCGGGCCCGGCGGCGAACCGGCCGCCCCACATCGCGTTGGAAGAGGTTTTGTCGGACATGAGACCCTTCGTTCAGAGAGGACCGAGATGACCCGCTGGATCGCTGCCGCCACCCTCGCGCTCGGTATCGTCGGAGCCGGTGTATACTGGGGCTTCGGCCCCGGCGCCACCCCCGCAGCCGCGGCCGACTACAGCGCCGTCGAGGCGTTGCGCGACGGGCAGATGCGCAAGCTGATGTTCCACGCCGACCCGCAGCCGTTGCCCGACACGCCGTTCGAGACCGCCGAGGGCGGGACCCTGCGGCTGGCGGACTTCGCCGGGCGCTACACGCTGGTGAACTTCTGGGCGACATGGTGCGCGCCCTGCCGCCACGAGATGCCGTCGCTGTCGCGGCTGCAGGAGGCGATGGGCGGTGACCGCTTCGCCGTCGTGACGATCGCCACCGGGCGCAACGCGCCGGAGGCCATCGCCCGCTTCTTCGACGAGATCGAGGTGACCAACCTGCCGCAGCATCGCGACGTCGGCGGCGCGTTGGCGCGTAAGATGGGGATTGCCGGCCTGCCGATCACGGTCCTGCTGGACCCCGAGGGCCGGGAAGTCGCCCGCCTGATCGGGGATGCCGAGTGGGACACCGACAGCGCAAAGGCCATCGTCGCCGCCCTGACCGCCGACTGAGCCGCGCCCTGCCGTCACGTCGGCCTTGACGTCCCGCGCGCCGCTTGGCGTGATTTCGCGCGGGAGGAGACCGCCATGCCGCTCTGGCTGCTGGCCACCATCGTCGTTGTCGGCCTTGCAGCGGTTGCGCTGCTGACGCACCTGCTCGGCTGGTCGCGGGCCCGCGCTTTCGTCGACGAGGCCGAAGCGATGCGCGCCTGGGATCGCGAATTCTCCGCCGATCCTGCGCGGCGGGCAGACCTGCTGCCGGGCGGTCACGCGGCTGTTGTCTACAGCGCACGCGGCACGGGGCTGGTCTGGACGATGGGCCTCGACAGCACGGCGCGCCCGCTGGCCGGGGCCAGGCTGCGGCAGACCCGGCGCGGTCTGACGATCCGCTTTCCCGACATGGCTGCACCCTCGGTGACCTTGCCGCTCGCTCCGTCGGAACGGGACGACTGGCACCGCCGCCTTCAGGAGACCCTGACATGACCGACGTGAGCTATCCCGACGTCGTGACCCTTGCCGTTCCGCTGTTCGTGGCCGCAATCCTCGCCGAGATCGTCTGGATCGCGGTCCGGGGCCGCGACGGTCACGCGGGGCGCTACGAGACGCGCGACGCGATGACGTCGCTTCTGATGGGCACCGGCAACGTGGTCTCGGGCCTGCTGCTCGGGTTCATCGCCTGGGGCTTCTTCATGACGCTGTGGCAGATCACGCCGCTCGATCTCGGCACGGCGTGGTGGGTCGTGGTGCTGTGTTTCGTGCTGGACGATCTGCGCTATTACTGGGTGCACCGCTTCGGCCACCGCATCCGCTGGGTCTGGGCCAGCCACGTCAATCACCATTCCAGCCAGCACTACAACCTGACCACCGCGCTGCGGCAGACCTGGACCGGGACCTTCACCTTCATGATGATCGTGCGCGCGCCGCTGATCCTGCTGGGCTTCCATCCGGCGATGGTGCTGTTCGTCGGCGGCCTGAACCTGATCTACCAGTTCTGGATCCATACCGAGGCGATCGGCCGCCTGCCGCGCTGGGTCGAGGCGGTGATGAACACGCCCTCGCACCACCGGGTGCATCACGGGCGGAACGCTAAATATCTGGACGCAAACTATGCGGGCGTCTTCATCGTCTGGGACAAGCTCTTCGGGACCTTCGTGGCGGAGGACGACCGCGAGAAGGTGGACTACGGCCTTGTCCACAACCTGGGCACCTTCAACCCGCTGCGGGTGGCCTTCCATGAGTGGGTGGCGATCTTCCGCGACGTGACGCGTCCCGGACTGACCCTGCGACAGCGGCTGATGTACGCGGTCGCCCCGCCCGGCTGGAGCCACGACGGCAGCCGCGAAACCTCGGACCAGATCAAGGCCCGCCACCGCACCGCACCTCCCGGCGAGGCCGAGGCACCGGGCCTTGCCCGCCCCTAACCCAGCGTCGCCACCGGATCGTGACGGGGACAGGTGACGACGTGGTCGTTCACCAGACCGCAGGCCTGCATCCACGCGTAGACGATGGTGGGACCGCAGAACCGGAAGCCGTCCTTGCGCAGCCGCTTCGACAGCGCCTCCGACTCGGGCGTCGCGGCAGGGACGTCCGCCATCGTTGCGCGGCGGGGCTGGAGCGGCGCACCGTCCACCGTGTCCCAGCAATAGGCGGCAAAGCCGGGACCGGCCTCCTCGATCCGGAGGAAGGCCCGGGCATTGCCGATGGTCGCCTCGATCTTGCCGCGGTGCCGGACAATGCCCGGATCGGCGAGACAGCGCAGGACCTCGGCCTCGCCCCAGCCCGCGACGGTTTCGGGGTCGAACCCGGCGAAGGCGGCCCGGAACGCTTCGCGCTTGCGCAGGATGGTGATCCACGACAGCCCGGCCTGGAACCCGTCGAGCACCAGCTTCTCCCACAGCGCGCGCGGATCGCGCTCGGGCACGCCCCACTCGGTATCGTGGTAGGCGACGTAGAGCGGGTCGGTCCCGCACCAGGTGCAGCGCTCGCTCATCATGGTCCCCCAGATTGCGTCAAATTGGAACGAAACGCGAATATTCAGGAGTTGGCAACCCTTCCCGTCGCAGTCTCTCCCGGACGAAGGAGCCACCGATGGGCCACACACCGACCCCGCCCGAGTTCACCGGTCCGGACAGCCCGCTGGCCGCCGCCCTCGATTCGCGCGACTGCGAGACGCTGGCGATGGTGCAGGCCGCGGTTGCCCGGAAGGAGGTCATGCTGGCCTTTCAGCCCGTCGTCGCGGCGCAGTCGCCCGAGGCGCCGGTGTTCTGGGAAGGCCTGATCCGGGTCCTCGACCCGACCGGGCGGATCATTCCCGCGCGCGACTTCATGGGGGCCGTCGAAACGCAGGAGCTTGGCCGCAAGCTGGACGTTCTGGCCCTGGAAGAAGGGATCGCGGTGCTCGCCGCCGAACCGGAGCTGAAGCTGGCGCTGAACCTGTCGGCGCGGTCGATTGGCTACGGGCCGTGGCGCGCGACCCTCGACCGGGGCCTGCGCACGGCACCGGACATCGCCGGACGGCTGATCCTCGAGATCACCGAAAGCTCGGCCATGATGGTGCCCGACCTCGTGACCGCCTTCATGGCCGACCTGCGCGCCTCCGGCCTGATCTTCGCGCTCGACGACTTCGGCGCCGGTTTCACGAGCTTCCGCTACCTGCGCGACTTCTACTTCGACATCATCAAGATCGACGGCCAGTTCGTGCGTGGCGTCGCCACCGACACCGACAACCAGGTGCTGATGCAGGCCATGGTGCAGATCGGGCAACAGCTCGACATGCTGACCGTCGCCGAGCAGGTCGAGACGCGCGCCGACGCGGCGTTCCTGGCGGGGATCGGCCTCGACTGCCTGCAGGGCTATCTCTACGGGGCGCCGACCACCCGGCCCCCCTGGACCGACACCGGGGACTGACCCTGCACCGGCCTCCGGACCGCCGCGACCCGCCCCGCCCGGCGTGACACCCTGTCTGTTGTGCCCAACTCCCGCCCTCTTTAGACGAAGGACCACACCCTGGGGCCGTGGGGTTCCCGGGCGCAGTGGCCATTTGGCCTGATGACCAAGGGAGACCTCTTGATGACCAATGTCGTGATCGCCTCCGCCGCCCGCACCGCGGTCGGCAGCTTCAGCGGTTCCTTCGCCAACACTCCGGCCCATGACCTCGGCGCGGCCGTGCTCGAAGCGCTGGTTGCCCGCGCCGGGATCGACAAGTCCGAGGTGTCCGAGACCATCCTTGGTCAGGTGCTGACCGGCGGTCAGGGCCAGAACCCGGCCCGCCAGGCCCATGTCAACGCCGGCCTGCCGATCGAAAGCGCCGCCTGGGGCATCAACCAGGTCTGCGGCTCGGGCCTGCGCGCCGTCGCGCTGGCCGCCCAGCACATCCAGCTCGGCGATGCCGCCATCGTCTGCGCCGGTGGCCAGGA
>JAUHZL010000101.1 GCA_030425945.1 Alphaproteobacteria bacterium
CTCGGTATCGGCGCCGAGGGTCGGGGCGGGCCTCGGCGGCTGGCGCGGATGGGCCGAGAAGCTGACGACCGAGCCGGGCACCGGGTAGGTGCCGATGCCGGGCTGCTCGATCCGGGCGAAGACCGGGTTCTCGGGCGACAGGTCGGGGTCCTCGGCCACCGCGCGGGCGAAGCTGCGGAACTCGGACCAGGTCACGCCCGCGGCATCGCACATCGTGCCGATCTCGTCCGCGCAGTGCCGGGCGAACCACGGCGCGAAGAGCGCGGTGATCGCGGCGCGGTGGGTGTAGCGCGCGCCCTCGTCCTCGAAGCTGACGCCGAGCCGGGCCTCCAGCGCGGCGACGGCCTCGGTGGTGCCGGTCAGGGTGACGAGGCCGCGCCACTGGCGGTCGGTCAGCCCGATCACCATGAGGCGCCGCCCGTCGGCGGTGAGGAAGTCCTGCCCATAGGCGCCGTAAAGGGCGTTGCCGCCCTTCGGCCGGTCGGTGCCGTTGATGCAGACCTCGCCGATGATGCCGAGATGGCCCAGCATCGCCGCCGCCACGTCCTTCAGCGTCAGGTCCACGTCCTGCCCCTCGCCGGTGCGCAGGCGGTGGCGCTCGGCGGCCAGCAGCGACGACACCGCGAGGTTGCCCGCGATGCAGTCCCAGGCCGGCAGGACATGGGCGACCGGCTCGGTCGAGCCGGCGGGCCCTGTGGCGTCGGGAAACCCGAGCGCGGGGTTGACGGTGTAGTCCACCGCGGGCCGCCCGTGCCGGTCGCCCGACAGCGTGACCATGATCAGGTCGGCGCGATGCTGCGAGAGGGTGGCGTGGTCCATCCAGCCGCGCACCCGCAGGTTGGTCAGGAAGAGCCCCGCGTCGGGGCCGGGCGCGGTGATGATCCGGGTGACCAGCTCGCGGCCCTCGGGGCTCTTCATGTTCACGGCGACCGAGCGCTTGCCCTTGTTCAGCCCGGCCCAGAACAGCGAGCGCCCGTCCCGCGTGACCGGCCAGCGCCCGGCGTCCAGCCCGCCCTCGATCCGGTCGAACCGGATCACGTCCGCGCCCATCTGCGCCAGCGTCATGCCCGCCAGCGGGATGGCGACGAAGGCCGAGCCCTCGACCACCCGCATTCCGTTCAGGATCCCGCTCATGCGTCCCACTCCGCCGTGGCCTGCATCCCCTGCGGCCCGCCGGGGGCGGCGGTGCAGAGGGTCAGGCGGGTTTCGCTCTCGTCGACGCCCATCACCAGCAGGTCATGGGTGTCGAACATCGGGTGAATGCCGCGATAGCGGAACCGGTCGGGCGCGCGGCCCTTGCGGCGCGTGGCGGCGGCGGCGAGCAGCGTCGCCTGCAACGGCCCGTGCACCAGCAGGTCGGGGTAGTGCTCGACCCCGCGGGCATAGGCGCGGTCGTAGTGGATGCGGTGCGCGTTGTAGGTCGCGGCCGAGTAGCGGAACAGCCGCACCGGCCCCATCGCGTGCCGCTCGGTGAAGAGCGGTGCCTCGGGCAGCGGCACGGCGGCGGGCGGGCGGTAGCGGTCGGGGATCTCGAGATAGACGAGGGTCTGCACCTCCTCGACGGCGAGGCCCGCCGCGCTCTCGATCCGGTGCTCGACGCTGACGAGGCCCATCGGCCCGGTCGCCCCGGTCTTGCGCTCGACCGAGGCCACGCGCGAGGTCTGGGTGAACCGCTCGCCCAGGTGCAGCGGGCGGTGGAACCGCAGCGACCCGCCCGCCCACATCCGCCGGTTCAGCGACAGGTCGGGCAGCAGGCCCGTGCCATGCGCCGGGTGGCCGTCCGCGCCGAGGCCGGGCAGCGCGGTGTCGGGGTGCAGCGCCGCCCAGTGCCAGAGCGGCGGCAGGGGCGCACCCGGGGGCAGGGCGGCGGGCGTCCACCCGGGGTCGAGTGCCGCGCCCAGCATGTTGGCCAGTTCCGGCGTGATCGCGGCATGCCGCGTCTCCGTCCGGCCGACCGCGTCGGTCGCCGGGTCCGTTGTCAGGGTCATCGTCGAACCTCCCGCAGGGCGTGGCGCCGGGCGTCCGGGGCCGGGCACGCGCCTTGATCGGAACAGGCTGCGGGCGAATCCGGGTCAATGCAAGGTATTCATATGCATACGGAATTCAGCCCGCGCCATGACGCGGTGCAGCATTTCCGGCCGCGGACCCCGGGGCGGTCAGCCGTAATGCGCCACCGGGGTGCCGGCGAGGGCCGAGATGTTCAGCAGGCCGCGCGCCGTGATCGAGGGGGTCACGATATGGGCCTTGTTGCCCATGCCCATCAGGATCGGGCCGACCTCCAGCCCGCCCGCCTTGGCCTTGAGGATGTTGCGCACCCCCGAAGCGGCGTCCGAGTTCGCCATCACCAGCACGTTGGCCGCACCCGACAGCCGGCCGCCGGGGAAGATCCGCTCGCGCAGGTCGGCCGAGAGGGCGCTGTCGATGTGCATCTCGCCCTCGTACTCGAAATCCGGCTCGCGGGCGTCGAGCAGTTCCAGCGCGGCGCGCATCCGGTCGCCCGCCGGGTAGGCGAGGTTGCCGAACTGCGAGTGCGAGCAGAGCGCGATCTTGGGCGCGAGGCCGAAGCGGCGCAGGTGGCGGGCCGCGCCGAACACCGTCTCGGCGATCTGTTCGGGCGTCGGCTCGGGGTGGACATGGGTGTCCGCGATGAACAGCGGCCCGTCCTCGAGGATCATCAGCGACAGCGCCGCGATGGGGTGCAGCCCGCCGCGCGCCAGCACCTGCCGGACGTAGTTGAGGTGCCACAGGTACTGGCCGAAGGTGCCGCAGATCATCGAGTCGGCCTCGCCCCGATGCACCATGACCGCGGCGATGGCGGTGGTGTTGGTCCGCATGATCGCGCGGGCGAGGTCGGGGGTGACGCCGCGCCGGGCCATCAGGCGGTGATACGTCTCCCAGTAGTCGCGGTAGCGCGGGTCGTCGTTCGGGTTCACCAGCTGGAAGTCGCGGCCCGGGCGGACCGGCAGGCCGGCGCGCTCGGCGCGGGCCTCGATCACGTCGGGACGGCCGATCAGGATCGGGGTGTCGGTGGTCTCTTCCAGCATCGTGGTGGCGGCGCGCAGCACGCGCTCGTCCTCGCCCTCGGCGAAGACGATGCGGCGGTTGGCGGTGGCGGCGGCCTCGAACACCGGGCGCATGATCATCGCCGACTTGAAGACCGAGCCGTCGAGCCGCGCCTTGTAGGCCGCGATATCCTCCAGCGGGCGGGTCGCGACACCGGTTTCCATCGCGGCGCGGGCCACGGCCGAGGCCACGACGCCCATCAGGCGCGGGTCGAAGGGCTTGGGAATCAGGTAGTCGGGGCCGAAGGTCATCTGCTCGCCCTGGTAGGCGGCGGCGGCCTCGGCCGAGGAGGTGGCCCGCGCCAGCGCCGCGATCCCCTCGATGCAGGCGATCTGCATCTCGTCGTTGATCGTCGTCGCGCCGACGTCGAGCGCGCCGCGGAAGATGAAGGGGAAGCACAGGACGTTGTTGACCTGGTTCGGATAGTCGGTGCGGCCGGTCGCCACGATGGCGTCGGGGGCCACCTCGCGCACCAGTTCCGGCAGGATCTCGGGCGTCGGGTTGGCCAGCGCGAAGATGATCGGGCGCGGCGCCATGCGGGCCACCATGTCCTGCGTCAGCACGCCCGGACCGGACAGCCCGAGGAACAGGTCCGCGCCCGCGATCACGTCGGCCAGCACGGCGGGCGCGTCGCCCTGCGCATAGGCCGCCTTCTGCGGGGTCATGTCCTCGGCGCGGCCATTGTAGACGAGGCCGTGGATGTCGCAGAGCCAGACGTTCTCGCGCTTCACGCCGAGCTTCAGCAGCATGTTCAGGCAGGCGATGCCCGCCGCGCCGCCGCCCGTGCTGACGACCTTGATCTGGTCGAAGCTCTTGCCGGTGACGCGCAGCGCGTTGGTGGCGGCGGCGCCCACCACGATGGCGGTGCCGTGCTGGTCGTCGTGGAAGACCGGGATGCCCATGCGCTCGCGGCAGATCTTCTCGACGATGAAGCAGTCGGGGGCCTTGATGTCCTCGAGGTTGATCGCGCCGAAGGTCGGTTCCAGCGCGCAGACGATCTCGGCCAGCTTCTCGGGGTCGGACTCGTTCAGCTCGATGTCGAAGCAGTCGATGTTGGCGAATTTCTTGAAGAGGACCGCCTTGCCCTCCATCACCGGCTTCGAGGCGAGCGGGCCGATGTTGCCGAGGCCCAGCACCGCGGTGCCGTTCGAGACCACCGCGACGAGGTTGCCGCGGGCGGTGTAGCGGGCGGCGGTCTGCGGATCGGCCTTGATCTCGAGGCAGGCTTCCGCCACGCCGGGGGAATAGGCGCGGGCGAGGTCGACCTGGTTCGCGAGCGGCTTGGTGGCGCGGATCTCCAGTTTCCCGGGCTTCGGGTGCTCGTGGTAATACAGGGCCGCCTGCCGTGCGATGTCGCTCTTGCCGTCGCTCATCTCTTCCCCTCCCGCAAAGATGGTTTAGCCTTAAACCAGTTTCCCCGCGCGGGGAAGCCGCCACCCCGTCTTGCAAAACGTCGCAGCCGGGGCAAGTCTCGGCGCGGGCGGACCTGCCCGCCCCTGACCTGCCCGCCCCTGACCTGACCGCCCCTGACCTGCCCGGAGTCCGCCGATGCCCGACACCCGTTCCCCCGAGATCCGCGCGGAGGTGCGCCTGCCGACGCAGGAGTTGCGCAACGACCTGCCGTTCTACACCGGCACGCTGGGGATGCGGCTGGACATGATCTATCCCGCCGACGACCCGGCGGTGGCGGTGCTGTCCGGGCACGGGCTGCGGCTGCGGATCGAGAAGGGCGCGCCCGAGGCGCCCGGCACCCTGCGCCTGCTCAGCGACGATCCCGACGCCATCGCGGGCGGGCAGCGCGCGCTGGTCGCGCCGAACGGCACCCGGATCGAGATCGCCGAGCTGAACCCGCCGCTGGTGCTGCCGCCGACCGACCACGCCTTCGTGGTGCGGCGGCTGGCCGACCAGGCGCCCTGGGTGATCGGGCGGGCGGGGATGCAGTACCGCGACCTGATCCCGTCGCGCCTCGGCGGGTCGATCATCGCCAGCCACATCCGCATCCCGGACGGCGGGCCGGTGCCGGACATGGTGCATTTCCACAAGGTCGGCTTCCAGCTCATCTTCTGCGTCGCGGGCTGGGTCGACGTGCTCTACGAGGACCAGGGCGGGATGCGCCGCCTGCACGCGGGCGACTGCTTCATCCAGCCGCCCGAGATCCGGCACCGGGTCTGCGAGGCCTCGGACGGCATCGAGGTGATCGAGATCGGCGTGCCCGCCGAGCATGTCACCGAGATCGACCACGAGATGACCCTGCCCACGCCGGAGCTGCGCCCGGACCGCGAATGGCAGGGCCAGAAATTCGTCCACAACATCGGGGCGGAGGCGGCCTGGGGCCCGCACCGCATCCCCGGCTTCCGCTGCCGCGACACCACGATCTGCGCCAACACCCAGGGCGTCGCCGGGGTCGAGGTGCTGCGCCCGGACGGCACCCCCGCGCCCTGGACGCGGCACGCGGGCGATATCCTCTTCACCTACGTCATGGGCGGCACGATGCGGCTGGAGGGCGAGGGCAAGGACCCCTTCCAACTGGAAAAGGGCGATGCCTTCGTGATCCCGCCGGGGCTGGCGACGCGCTATGCCGATCCCTCGGCCGATCTGGAACTGCTGGAGGTCGCGCTGCCCGCGCCGGTCGAAACGCAGGTGCTGGACGGCGCGCCCCGGGGCGGGTGACGGCCTTGCGCCGCCGGGCGCTTGGGCGCAATCTGGCGGCAAATCAGGGAGACTGACATGGACCTTGCCGAGGCCGCCCGCGCGGTGCGCGAAAACGCCTATGCCCCCTATTCCAACTTCCAGGTTGGCGCGGCGCTGCGCACGCCCGACGGACAGGTGTTCACCGGCTGCAACGTCGAGAACGTCGCCTACCCGGAAGGCACCTGTGCCGAGGCCGGGGCGATTGCCGCGATGTGCGCGGCGGGCGGGCGCGAGATCGCCGAGGTCTATGTCATCGCCGACAGCCCGCACCCGGTGCCGCCCTGCGGCGGCTGCCGCCAGAAGCTGGCGGAGTTCGCCGCCGCCTCGGTCCGGGTCACGCTGGCCACGATGGACGGCGACGAGAAGGTGATGACCGTCGCCGAGCTGCTGCCGGGGGCCTTCACGCGGGCGCACATGGACTGATGGACGCCCGCGCGGTCATCGCCGCCGTGCGCGACGGACGGGTGCCCGACGCCGCGGCCCTGCGCTGGTTCGCCGCCGGACTGGCCGGCGGCGTCGTGACCGATGCGCAGGCCGGGGCCTTTGCCATGGCCGTGGTGCTGCGCGGTCTCGGCGAGGCCGGGCGCGTGGCGCTGACCGAGGGGATGCGCGACTCGGGCGATATCCTGCGCTGGGACCTGCCGGGCCCGGTGGCCGACAAGCATTCGACCGGCGGCGTCGGCGATACCGTGTCGCTGCTGCTCGCGCCCGCGCTCGCCGCTTGCGGGGTCTATGTGCCGATGGTGTCGGGGCGCGGGCTCGGGCACACCGGCGGGACGCTCGACAAGCTCGACGCGCTCGACGGCTACCGCACCGAGGTCAGCGCGGCGCAGTTCTCGCGCGTCGTGGCCGAGACCGGCTGCGCCATCGCCGGGGCGACGGGCAACATCGCGCCCGCCGACAAGCGGCTCTACCTAGTGCGCGACGTCACCTCGACGGTCGAGAGCGTGGACCTGATCACCGCGTCGATCCTGTCGAAGAAGCTGGCCGCCGGGCTTCAGGCGCTGGTGATGGACGTCAAGTGCGGCTCGGGCGCGTTCATGGCGACGCGCGAGGACGCCCGCGCGCTGGCCGAGGCGCTGGTGGCGACCGGCACCGGGGCGGGCTGCGCCACGCTGGCGCTGATCACCGACATGGACCAGCCGCTGGCCCCGGTGGCGGGCAACGCGCTGGAGGTGGCCGAGGTGCTGCGGGTGCTGCGCGGCGATGTCCGGGGCGGCCGCCTGCGCGCCGCGACCGAGGCGCTGGGCGGCGCGCTGCTGGCGCGGCTCGGGCTGGCGGCGGACGAGGCAGCGGGACAGGCGCAGATCGCCGCGACACTGGACGACGGCCGCGCCGCCGAGCGGTTCGGACGCATGGTCGCCGCAATGGGCGGGGCGGCGGACGTGGTCGAGAACGGGCTGTCGCGCCTGCCGGAAGCTCCGGTGGTGGTCGAGGTCACCGCACCGGAGGCGGGCGCGGTCGCGCGGATCGACACCCGCGCGCTGGGCGAGGCGGTCGTGCATCTCGGCGGCGGGCGGCTGCGCGAGGACGACCGGCTGGACCTGTCGGTGGGGCTGTCGGACCTGCTGGGCCTCGGCGCGACGGTCGCCCGGGGCGATCCGCTGGCCCGCATCCACGCCGCGACCGAGGAGGCCGCCGAGGCAGCGCGGATCGCGGTCGCCGGGGCGTACACGCTGGGCGAGACCGCCGCGGCGCCCGACCTCGTGCTGGAGCGGATCGGATGAGCCGGGCCTTCCTGATCGTGATGGACTCGGTCGGCTGCGGCGGCGCGCCGGACGCGGACCGCTTCTTCAACGGCACCGTGCCCGACACCGGGGCGAACACGCTTCTGCACATCGCCGAGGCCTGCGCGGCGGGCCGGGCCGGGGACGGGCGCAGCGGGCCGCTGGCGCTGCCGGTGCTGGACGGGCTGGGCCTCGGCGCGGCGATCCGGCTGGCCTGCGGCACGGACGCGCCGGGGCTGGGGGCGGTGCCGACCGGCCTCTGGGGGGCGGCGACCGAGGTCTCGCCGGGCAAGGACACGCCCTCGGGGCACTGGGAACTGGCCGGGCTGCCGGTGCCGTGGGACTGGACCTATTTCCCGGACAGGGACCCGGCCTTTCCCGCCGACCTGATGGCCTTCGTGGCCGAGTGTGCGGGCACGGCGGGGACGCTGGCCAACACCCATGCCTCCGGCGTGCCGGTGATCGCGGCCTGGGGCGCCGAGCACCTGCGCACCGGCTGGCCGATCTGCTATACCTCCGCCGACAGCGTGTTCCAGATCGCCGCCCACGAGGAGGCGTTCGGGCTGGAGCGGCTGCAGGCGCTCTGCAAGGCGGTCGCGCCGCGCCTGCACGCGATGCGGGTCGGGCGGGTCATCGCGCGGCCCTTCACCGGCACGCCGGAAACCGGCTTCACCCGCACCCCCAACCGCCACGACTACGCGATCGAGCCGCCCGCGCCGACGCTTCTCGACATCGCGCAGTGGGCAGGGCGCGACGTGATCGCGATCGGCAAGATCTCGGACATCTTCTCGGGGCGCGGGGTGACGCGCAGCGTGACCGGACCCGACGCGGCGCTGATGGAGCACCTCGTCGCGGCCGGGCGCGACGCGCCGGAGGGCAGCCTGACCTTCGCCAATTTCGTCGAGTTCGACAGTCTCTACGGCCACCGCCGCGACGTGGCGGGCTATGCCCGGGCGCTGGAATGGTTCGACGCGGCGCTGCCCGCGTTCCTTGCCACGCTGCGCGACGGCGATCTCGCGCTCTTCACCGCCGACCACGGCAACGACCCGACCTGGACCGGGACCGACCACACGCGCGAGCGGGTGCCGGTCGTCGGCGCTGGCCTCGGGGCGCGCGCCGTGGGACAGGTGGGCTATGCCGACGTGGCCGCCAGCCTGGCCGCGCACCTGGGGCTGCCCGCCCCCTCAGCCGGACGGAGTTTCCTGTGACCGCCACCCGCGACATCCC
>JAUHZL010000102.1 GCA_030425945.1 Alphaproteobacteria bacterium
GGCGACCTGCGCTCCGACCTGATCCGCAAGACACCGCGCGCGCTCTGGCGGGCGCTCCGGACCTGATCTATCCCTGCGGGCATGAGCGGACATCCCTTCTTCTTCGGCTACGGCAGCCTGGTGAACACGGCCACCCACGCCTATCCCGAGGCGCAACCGGCGACCGTGACCGGCTGGCGGCGGGTCTGGGTCCCGACCACCCGGCGCAAGGTCGCCTACCTGTCGGTCGAACGGGCCGCGGGGACCGAGATCGACGGCCTGATCGCGGCGGTGCCCGGGGGCGACTGGGTCGCGCTCGACCAGCGCGAGGCGGCGTATGACCGGGTCCGGCTCGGACCGGCCGAGATCCGGCACGGCCTGCCGAGCGATCCGGAGATCTCGCTCTATCAGGTCGCCGTCGAGACCGCGCCGCGCACCCGGGACCACCCGATCCTGCTCAGCTATCTCGACGTCGTGGTGCAGGGCTTTGCCCGCGTCTTCGGGCGGTCCGGTGTCAGCCGGTTCTTCGAGACGACCGCCGGATGGGATATCCCGATCCTCGATGATCGGGCGGACCCGCGCTATCCGCGGGCGCAGGCTCTCGACCCCGCCGAGCGCGCGATCGTGGACTGGGAACTGGCGCGGCTACCGGCGGTGGTGCAGGAGCTGGAATAGCCGGGTGCGGAACCGCTCCGGCTCGGGGCGCGGCAGGTCCGGCGCGGAAATCAGCCGCTCGGCCAGCCGCCACGCGATCAGCCCGAACACCACGCCGCCGACGGCCTGACCGATCAGCACGCCGGGCGCGCCCAGCCAGGCCGACAGCAGCAGGACGGGCGGAACCGTGCCCAGCGTGTGCCGTCCCCAGTTCAGCCAGGTCGACCGCAGCGGCTGGCGCAGGTTGTTGAAGGCGGCGTTCGCCACGAAGAGCGTGCCGTTGAAGAAGAAGACCAGCGCCAGCGGACCGCAGAACAGGTAGACCAGCGCCAACGCCTGTCCGGTCGCGTCGAACATCGCCGCAATCGGCGCGCGCAGCAGGAACAGCAGCAGCGCCGCCGCGATCACGTAGAGCGCCGTGAACAGCAGCGCCGCCCGGAATGCGCCGCGCACCCGGTCGCGGTCGCCCGCACCGGCATTCTGCCCGATGATCGGCCCGACCGCGCCCGACAGCGCGAAGATGACCCCGAAGGCGACCGGCGTCAGCCGCGCGACGATGGCCATGCCGGCAACCGCATCCTCGCCATACTCGGCCATCGACCGGGTGACGAAGGCCTGCCCGACCGGGGTGGCGAGCTGGGTCAGGATCGCCGGGGCAGCGATGGCGGCCAGCGGGCGCAGGTCCGGCAGCATGTGGTCGGCACGGGGGGCTTCCAGCCCGCCGTGATGACGGAAGATCGGCAGCAGGGCGGTGGCCGCGATGGCGGCGCGGGCCGCCACGCTGGCCAGCGCGGCACCGGTCAGGTCCAGCCCGAAGCCGAAGATCAGGATCGGGTCCAGCACGGCGTTGACCGCGCCGCCGACCAGCGTGGCGACCATCGCCCGGTTGGCGTCGCCATGCGCCCGCAGGATCGCGCCGCCGATCATGCCGACCATCAGCAGGGGCAGGGACGGCACGATGATCCTGAGGTACGACACGGCGAGCCGCGCGGTCTCGCCGCTGGCGCCCAGCAGTCCGACGAAGAGCGGCACCAGAATCCAGACGACGCCCGCGAACACGGCACCGAAGGCCACGGCCCAGACCAGCGCGGTCGAGGCGCGGCGCCGGGCGGCAACCTCGTCCCCCGCGCCGAGCGCCCGGGCGACCAGCGCCCCGGCGGCAATCGCCATGCCGATCCCGAAGGACGTGGTGAAGAACAGGATCGCCCCGGCATAGCCGACGGCAGCCGCAAGTTCGGCCTGCCCGAGCATCGAGATGAAGAGCATGTCGACCAGGTCGACCGCAAACACCGCCACCAGCCCGAGCGAGGCCGTCAGCGACATGACCGAGACATGCCGGAACAGGTTTCCTTCGAGGAATTTCGCGTCGGCCATCCGTCCGTCCCGTTGCCCGCGACCACCCTGCCCCGATTGCGCGGGCAGGGCGAGGGGCAATCTGACGGGATCAGGCGCGGGGCCGGGCCTGCATCAGCGGCATGAAGTCGGCCATTTCCGGCCCGCGCGCGCGCCCGGTCAGCGCCATGCGCAGCGGCATGAACAGGGCCTTGCCCTTGCGGCCCGACGCCTCCTTCATCGCGCCGGTCCAGTCGGCCCAGGTCTGGGGTCCGTAGGGCGGCTCGGGCAGGCGGGCGAGCGCGTCGGTCACGAAGTCGCGGTCGGCGTCCTCGATCAGCGGCACCGCGCCGTCGCGCAGGATCTCCCACCACGGGCCGAGATCGGCGCGGGTCTCGATGTTCTCGCGCAGCACCTCCCAGAACCGGGGCGCCAGGTCGTCGGGCACGCCCAGCTCGGCCAGTTCGTCGGCCATCGCGCCATAGGGCAGCGAGGCGAGATAGCGTGCGGTCAGCGGCTTCAGGTCATCGGCGTCGAACTTGGTCGGGGCCGCTCCGAACTGGCCGAGATCGAACCCCTCGATCAGCTCGGCATGGTCGGCGCGCAGTTCGACCGGCTGGTTCGAGCCGAGCCGCGCCATCAGCGCCAGCAGTGCCATCGGCTCGATCCCGGCCGCGCGCAGGTCGCGCAGCGCCAGCGTGCCAAGCCGCTTGGACAGCGCCTCGCCCTGCGGGCCGGTCAGCAGCGAATGGTGCGCGAAGGCGGGCGGCGTGAAGCCGAGCGCCTCGATGATCTGGATCTGGGTCGCGGTGTTGGTGACGTGGTCCGAGCCGCGCACGACATGGGTCACGCCGAAGTCGGTGTCGTCGACGACCGAGGCCAGCGTGTAGAGCACCTGTCCGTCCTGCCGGATCAGCACCGGGTCCGAGACCGACGCGGCGTCGATCGAGATGTCGCCGAGGATGCCGTCGGTCCAGACGATCCGCTCGTGGTCGAGCAGGAAGCGCCAGACGCCCTCGCCCCGCTCGGCGCGCAGCTTCGCCTTCTCGTCGTCGGACAGCGCCAGCGCCGCGCGGTCATAGACCGGCGGCTTGCCCATGTTCAGCTGCTTCTTGCGCTTGAGGTCCAGCTCGGTCGGGGTCTCGAACGCCTCGTAGAAGCGGCCCTTCTCGCGCAGCGTGTCGGCGGCCGCGGCATAGCGGTCCAGCCTGTCGGACTGCCGCTCCATCCGGTCCCAGGTCAGGCCCAGCCACTCGAGGTCCTGCCGGATCGCATCGGCGTATTCCTGTTTCGAGCGCTCCGGGTCGGTGTCGTCCAGCCGCAGGATGAAGGTGCCCCCGGCCTTGCGCGCGATCATCCAGTTCATCAGCGCGGTGCGCAGGTTGCCCACGTGCAGATAGCCGGTGGGCGATGGGGCGAAACGGGTGATGGTCATGGCTGGGCTCCGAGTGTGGCGATCCGTCTTTCACAGAGGGCCGGAATTGTCCATATCGGGGCCATGGAACAGGACTGGTCGCAAGCCACGGCCCCCGATCTGGCCGAGATCGAACGCCTCGCCGACCTGGCGCGGGCGGCGCTGCCCGACGCCATCGCGCGGGCGGCGGCCGAGGTGGTGATCCGCGTCGCCGACTGGCCCAGCGACGAGATGCTCGAGGATCTCGGGCTCGAGGCGGCCTGGGAGCTGACCGGTCTCTACGAGGGGATCCCGCTGACCGAGAAATCGGTGCTGCACCAGCCGGAGGGGCCGGACGTGATCTGGCTGTTCCGGCGCCCGATCCTCGACGAATGGACGGAACGCGGAGGCATCCCGCTGGGCGAGCTGGTGACCCATGTGCTGATCCACGAGTTCGCGCATCACTTCGGCTGGAGCGATGCCGACATCGCGATGGTCGATCGCTGGTGGGAAAAGGCGCAGCCCGCCACATCACATCTGCGCCAACGCACAGGCCGACGCGGACCGTCCCGCTATGTGTCGTCCGGGAACACCACATTCCGATAGGAGACGACCCATGACCGACCTGACACGCCGCCAGGCGCTGCTTGCCGGGGCCGCCTTGCCGCTGGCCGGGGCCGCCGCGACCCCCGTCCTCGCCGCCGCCGAAATGAAGGGCCCGTCCTTCGCCCAGGTGAACCGCTTCATGCTGGGCGGGTTCGAGGTGACCACGCTGCTCGCCGGAACCCGCAAGGTCGAAGAGCCGCAGGGCATCTTCGGCATGAACGTGACGCCGGAAGAGTTCGCGCAGGTCTCCGCAGACAACTTCCTGCCGACCGATGCCGCGCAGTTCTTCTTCACCCCAACGCTGGTGAACACCGGCTCGGAGCTGGTGCTGTTCGACACCGGCCTGAACGGCGCGGGGATCACCGACGCGCTGGCCCGCGCGGGCTACACCCCCGACCAGGTCGACACCGTCGTCCTGACCCACATGCACGGCGACCACATCGGCGGCCTGATGACCGACGGCACGCCGACCTTCGCCAATGCCCGCTACGTGACCGGCCAGGTCGAGTTCGATGCGTGGAACGGCATGGACAACGACGGCTTCAAGGCCAACGTGCTGCCGCTCGCCGACCGGATGAGCTTCCTCGGCGATGGCGGGGACGTGGCCTCGGGGATCACCGGCATGGCTGCGTTCGGCCACAGCCCGGGCCACATGGTCTACCGGCTCGAGTCCGAGGGCAAGGCGCTGACCATCATCGGCGACACCGCCAACCACCCGATCTGGTCGCTCGAGCGTCCGGACTGGGAAGTGCGCTTCGACATGGACAAGGCCGCCGCCGCCGCAAGCCGGCGCAAGGTCTTCGGGATGCTGGCGGACGAGAAGTCGCCCTTCATCGGCTACCACATGCCGTTCCCGGCCATGGGCTATGTCGAGACCCGCGGCGACGGCTTCCGCTGGGTGCCGGCCGGCTACCAGATGATGCTGTAAGGCTGTCTGCCTACGTGGCCTGAACCGGCCAGCGCCGGTTCAGGTCGGCAATCCCTGCCGCGATCAGCTCGGCCAGCACGTCCATGTCGGCGTGCTCCAGCCGGGTCAGGTAGAGGCAGGACTTGCCGAGCTTGTGCTTTCCCAGCCGGGCGAGGATGTCGCCGAAGTCGGCATAGCCCGGCAGGATGTAGATCGAGAGCGCCGCCTTCCGCGGGCTGAAACCGGTGGCGAGAAAGTCGCCTTCGCGTCCGCTCTCGTAGCGGTAGTGATACCACCCGTACCCGATCATCGAGGGGCCCCACAGCCGGGGCTGCCAGCCGGTCACCCGGCGAAAGAGGGCGTCGAGCGCGCGCGCCTCGTCGCGGCGCCGCTCCGGTGTGACGGCGTCGAGGACCCTGTCCACGTCGCCGTCGGTCATCTGGGTCTTGTTGACCGCCATGCGCCCGATCCTGCCACGGATCGGGCGATCTGGCGAGCGGTCAGGCGATCTTGTCGGCGAAGGTGACGACGCGCTTGGCCTGGTGCGCGATGGCGGCCTTGCCCGCGTCGGTCAGCTCGCCCTGGCTCATCGAGAAGCCGTAGGGGTTGCCGCCCGCGGCGAAGATCGACTGGTCGGTGTAGCCCGGCGGCACGAGGATGGCGCCCCAGTGCATCGCGGTGGTGTAGAGCGAGATCAGCGTGGTCTCCTGGCCGCCGTGGACGTTCTGCGCGCTGGTCATTGCGCTGAACACCTTGTTGGCGAGCTTGCCCTGGAACCACAGGCCGCCCAGCGTGTCGATGAAGGCGCGGACCTGGCTGGCGACGACGCCGTAGCGGGTCGGCGAGACGAAGATATAGGCGTTCGCCCACTCCATGTCGTCATGGCTGACGGTCGGGATGTCGGCGGTCTTGGCAATGGTCGCCTTCCAGCCGTCCTGGCTGTCGATAGCCTCTTGCGGGGCGGTCTCGGCGATCTTCAGCAGGCGCACCTCGGCCCCGGCCTCGCGGGCGGCGTCGGCGGCGGTCTGCGCCATGGTCAGGTTGGTGCCGTAGGTCGAATAGAAGACGACGGCGACTTTGGCTTTGGACATGGAACCCTCCTTGTCAGGTTGCTGGACAAGGATGTGGCCCCGATGCTGCGCCGCGTCATCTGCGAGAAATCGCGCCTATGCTGTGCGGGATCGCAGAGGTGCCCGCTAGGTCGTGAACCCATAAACAGGATTCCTCAAGCTTCCGGGGTGTGATTCACTTTCCGAAAGCGGAGGTGCTTCATGTCAGGCAGGCACGATCTGACGGATGCGGAATGGGCGGTGATCGCGCCGCTCCTTCCGAACAAGCCGAGGGGTGTCGCGCGGGTTGATGACCGGCGCGTCCTCAGCGGCATCTTCTACATACTCAGGACCGGCGCGCCGTGGCGCGATCTGCCAGAGCGCTATGGTCCGCGCACGACGGTCTACAACCGCTACAACAGATGGGCGAAAAGCGGCGTCTGGCTTCGCATCTTCGAGGCTTTGGCGGAGCGCTCTCCGGGGTCGCTGCACCTGATCGACAGCTCCATCGTCCGAGCCCATCAGCACGCCGCCGGCGGAAAAAAGGGGGCGAAGATCACGCCATCGGTCTCTCCCGTGGAGGGCTGACGACCAAGATCCATGCGGTGGTGGACGGTCGCGGCTTGCCGGTTCGACTGCTCCTGACCCCCGGCCAGGCGTCGGACAAGACCACCGCGCCGGAGCTTGTCGCGCCACTCGGCCTGACCGGCGACGTCGTCGGCGACCGGGGCTACTTCGGACAGGCAGTGATCGCCGCCATCGAAGCCACCGGTGCGACGGCCCACATCCCGAGCCAATCGAACGTCAGGGTCGTGCGCAGTGTTGACCGGAGCCTCTACCGCGAGCGCAACAGGATCGAACGGTTCTTCAACCGGCTGAAACACTTCCGTGGCATCGCCACGCGCTACTTCAAGACCGCAACGAACTTACTTGCCGCCCTCCACCTCGCTTCAACGCGGATCTGGATCAAGGCTAATGAGTCCACGACCTAGCGGTCCGCGGGCGCGGTCGCGGCCATCGAGGGGCGCGCGCGCAGTTTCTCTTCCCACGCGGCGAGGGCCGGGCGCCCCTTGCGCCAGTCGAGATCGCCGTGGCGGAAGTCGAGGTAGCCCAGCGCACAGCCCACCGCGATCTGTCCCATGTCGAGCGGGCCGAAGAGGTGGCTCATCCAGCGCGCCTCGAGCGCATCGAGCGCGCGGTCGATCTTCAGCCGCTGCCCGCGGATCCAGGCCGCCTGCCCGTCATCGGCCGGGCGGAAGCGGCGGTCGTAGGTGATCAGCACCGCCGCATCCATCAGCGCGTCGCCGGTCGCTTCCAGCGTCAGCGTCTCCCAGATCCGGCCCTCCGGGTAGAGGCCGCCCCCGGCAACGGAGTCGAGGTAGCGGCAGATCACCCGGCTGTCATAGATCGCCGGACCGTCGGCGCGCACCAGCGCCGGGATCTTCCCGGTCGGGTTGGCGGCGATCAGGTCGGCATCCTCGGTCCCGAGCGGGGTCGAACTGGCCTGGACCATCTCGATCCGGTCGGTCCAGCCGATTTCGTCGATCAGGACGCGCACCTTGCGGACGAAGGGCGACGCGGGGGAATACATCAGCTTCACGGGCAGCTCTCCTTGAACGGGCTCGCGCCGAAACTGGCGGCGGACGACGGGCGTGGCAAGAGCGCTCAGTCGGCGGGCGGCGGGTCCCGCATGAGCGCGGCAAGCGCGTCGAGGCCGAGACCCTGACCGCCCTGCGCCACCCCGTCTGCCGCCCCGAGCCGCGCGGCCTCCGGCTTGTTCTGCCCCAGCTTCCAGGTGCCGTCGATCCCGGTGACGTGCAGCTCGAACGGCAGGATCTGCCGCATCATCCGGTCCATCACGCCGTCGCTCATCTTGTCGCTGGTCCACGGATGCTTGTCCGGGAACCGGGTCTCGAACTGCGCCGACAGGTCGTCGAGCACCCCGCGCATCGCTTCGCCCGGCATCGGGTGCAGCGTCCCGCGCAGGTGCACGGCGACGTAGTTCCACGTCGGCACCTGGTCCGGCAGTCCGTACCAGTCCGGCGAGATGTAGCCGTCGGGTCCCTGCACGGCGATCATCGCCGGGCGCGGGGCGGTCATCATCCGGGCGATCGGGTTGGAGCGGACAAGGTGCAGCCGGGCCACCGTTCCGTCCGGGCTCAGTTCGAACGGCACATGCGAGACCAGCGGCGCCTCGTCGCCGTTCAGCGCCAGCATCCCGAAGGCGCGGGCGCGGACGAACGCGATGTTCCGCGCGCGCGAGGTCTGGCGGTAGATCGGGTTCGGGTGCATCGGCTCAGGCCTTCAGGGTCTCGGCCTCGGTCCCGGTGATCCGGGCGGTGACGATCTGCCCCTCCGGCTGGTCCGTGTCGAACCGCACTTCGGCGAACTGTGCCGTGCGACCCATCCGGGGCGATTCCGTCAGCACCTCGTGCGTGCGCCCGACCTGCGCCGCGAGATGCCGCGCCACCTGCCGTGCCCCGGCGGCGCGCAACGCGGCGGCACGGTCGCGGATCGCGGTCCCGTGGACCTGCGGCATGCGGGCGGCCGGGGTGCCGGGCCGGGGCGAGTAGGGAAACACGTGGAGCCACGTCAGGTCGCAGTCCGTCACCAGGGCGAGCGAGTTTTCGAACATCCGGTCGGTCTCGGTCGGGAACCCGGCGATGATGTCGGCCCCGAAGACCATGTCCGGCCGCAGGCGGCGGGCCTCGGTGCAGAAGGCGATGGCGTCCTCGCGCGCGTGCCGCCGCTTCATGCGCTTCAG
>JAUHZL010000103.1 GCA_030425945.1 Alphaproteobacteria bacterium
CATCCGCAGAACGTGGATGTTTGCTTGCAAGACCCCTCACTCGCCGGACCCTTCACCCCCTCGCTCGTCCGGCATCACCCACCCCCCGACGCCCTGCCTCACCAGCAGGGCGTCTCCCTTTTGCGGGGTCACGCGGTCCCGGGGCGCAGGGGGCCGAGCGCGAGGCGCAGCCGGATCAGCGGCACCGCCGCGGCAACCCCCAGCACGGCGGAAATCCAGAGTGCCGGGACCAGGCCCGGACCGGCCATCAGCGTGGCGAAGGCCACCGGGGCGAAGGCCGACAGCAGCGTTCGGAGCCGCGCGAGGCGGCCGAGGCGCGCGCCGTAGCCCGCCGGTCCGAACAGCGCGAGCGGCACCGACCCGCGCACGATGGACGCGAGGCCCTGCCCCGCCCCGAAGAGGATCGCGAAGCCGCCCGCCGCCAGCAGCGGCGGCGCGCCCAGCAGGAGCCCGGCCAGCGAGACCGGCAGCGCGAGCGTCGAGAGGATCGCGACCGACAGCGGGTGCCAGTTGCCCCAGAACACCGCGTCGATGATGCGCGCGCCGACCTGCGCGGGGCCCATCAGCATGGCGAAGCCGACCGCCAGCGTGCCGAGGCCCGCGGCGTCGAGCACCGCGACCATCTGCATCCCGATCGCCGCGATCAGCATCCCCGACACCGCGAAGCTGAGCCCGACGGCGCGCATGGCGGACCGTTCCAGCGCGGGCGGCACCGGGGCGAAGACCACCGGCGGCGCAGCCGGGCGCCGGGGCGCGGGCAGGCCCGTCGGGCTGAGCCGCGCCAGCCAGAGATGGATGCCGGTGCCGACCGTCAGGTGCAGCGCGGCATAGCAGAGCAGCGTGCCGCGCCAGCCGAGTGCCCCGATCAGCGCATCGGTCAGCGGCCAGAACAGGGTCGAGGCGAAGCCCGCGATGAGGGTCAGCCGGGTGATCGCGCGCCGGGCGGCGGGGCCGGTCAGCTGCGCCAGCGTGGCGAAGGCCGCGTCATAGAGGACGATCACCCCCACCAGCTCCAGCCAGAGGATCGCCGCGCCCCAGATCCAGAGGGTCGGCGCAAGACCCGCCACCAAGAGGCCGAGCGCCGCCGCGAGGCTGCCCAGCGTCATCAGGCGCGGCGCGCCGTGCCGGTCCATCAGCGCCCCGGCGCGCGGCGCGACGAGCCCGCCCAGCAGCAGCCCGGCCGAGAAGATGCCGAAGAGCACGGGCGGCGTGGTGCCGAAGCTGGCCGCGACATGCGGCACGAAGAGCGGGAAGGCGTAGTAGAGGACCCCGTAGCCGAGGATCTGGCTGACGCCCAGCCCGGCGAGGATCAGGCGCATCGCCTCAGGTCGCGCGCAGCACGGCGCCGGGATTGGCGATGCCGTGCGGGTCGAGGGCCGCCTTGATCGCCCGCATCGCGGCCAGCTTGCCCGGATCGCCGTAACGTTCGAGATCGTCCACCTTCAGCCGTCCGATGCCATGCTCGGCGCTGACCGAGCCGCCCATCGCGTGGACGAGGTCATGCAGCGCGCGCTTGATCGCGGGGCGGGCGGCCTCGTGATCGGCGCGGGTCTGCCCCTCGGGCGGGAAGACGTTGAAGTGCAGGTTGCCGTCGCCGACATGGCCGAAGCAGTTCACGCGGAACGGCCCGATCGCGGCAATCGCAGCGTTCCCCTGCGCGATGAAATCCGGGATCGCCGACAGCGGCACCGAGATGTCGTGCGACGAGACCGCGCCGATGCGGCGGTTGGCCTCCGGGATGGTCTCGCGCAGGGTCCAGAAGTCCTGAACCTCGCGCTGCGACTGGGCGATCAGGCCATCGTCCACCAGCTCTGTCTCGTGCGCGCGCTCGAAGAGCGTGACCAGCGCGGTGTCGGGATCGAAGCCCTCGGGCCCCGCCAGATCGACCAGCACGGTCCACTCCCACGGCGTGTCGAAGGGCTGGCGCAGGTCGGGGAGCGTCATGCGCAGGAAGTCGAAGCCGGTGCGGTGCATCAGCTCGAAGGCCGAGACGGTGCCTCCGGCAACCTCGTTCGCGAGGGCGAGCAGGTCGAGCGCGGCGCGGGGGCTGGCGACCGACAGCAGCGCCGCGCCGCTGCGGCGGGGGCGCGGGAAGAGGCGCAGGGCCGCGGCGGTGATGACGCCCAGCGTGCCTTCGGCCCCGATCAGCAGGTGGCGCAGGTCGTAGCCGGTGTTGTTCTTGCGCAGCCGGGTCAGCGTGTCGAGCACGGTCCCGTCCGGCAGCACGGCCTCGATCCCGAGGCAGAGGTCGCGCGCGTTACCGTAGCGCAGCACGTTCACGCCGCCCGCGTTGGTGCCGAGCAGGCCGCCGATCCGGGCCGACCCTTCGGAGGCCAGCGACAGCGGGAACAGGCGGTCCACCCCCTCGGCGGCGGACTGGATGTCGGCGAGGATCGCGCCCGCCTCGGCCACCAGCACGTTCTCTGCGGGCAGCACCTCGCGCAGGGCGCGCATCCGTTCCAGCGACAGGATCACCGGGTCGGGCAGGTTCTGCGCGATCTGGCCGCCGACGAGGCCGGTGCCGCCCGAATAGGGGATCACCGGCACGCGGGCCTCGTGCGCCGCGCGCATGACGGCGGCCACCTCGGCGGTGGAGCCGGGCGCCACCAGAAGCCCGCCCGAGGCGGTGTAGCGCCCGCGCGGCTCTTCGAGGTAGCGCGGCGACAGCTCGAGGAAGGCCGCGGGCGGCAACAGCCCGGCGAGGCGGGCACGGAAGGCGGGGTCGGCGGGAGCGAGCGCGGTCATGGGCGCATCATGTGCGCGGGACGCGCGGCAAGTGCAAGCGGCTCAGGGGCTCGGGGCATCGCGCAGCCAGCGCGGTTGCAGGACCCGCACGGTGGGCTGCGACGGCAGGCTGCGCAGGCCGACCTCGGTATAGCCCTCGGGCACCGTCTCGATCAGGAAGGCCTCGTCCATGCCGTCGAGGAAGGCGCCGAGCGCGCGGTCGGAGAACCAGTGCATCGGGATCACGACGGACGCGCGCGCCCGCTTGAGCACGCGCAGCATCGTCGGCAGGTCGAGCGTGTAGCCGCCGTCGACCGGGGCCATCACCACGTCCATCCGGCCGAGGGCGGCATACTGCGCCTCGGTCGGCTCGTGGTGCAGGTGGCCGAGATGGGCGATGCAGAGACCGGCGACCTCGAACACGAAGATCGAGTTGCCGTCCGGCTCGCCCACGTCGCCGAACCCGGGGCGCAGGTCGGTGGTGACGTTGCGGACGCGGGTCTCGCCGATCTCGATGTAATGGTCGGCGGGACCGGGGCCGTCGGGATTCCAGCCGCGCAGGACATGGGCGATGCGGGGATCCGGGTCGTCGGTGAAATGGGTGCCGTGGGCCTTGTTCATGGTCACCACGGTCGGGACCAGGTCGGCGGTGCCGAGAAAGCCGGTGTAGTCGGTCGCGATGGTGGTGCCGTCGGGCACCTCGATCAGGAAGGTGGCATGGGCAACGTAGTTCAGCCGGACGGTGTTCGCGTCGAGCGGCGCGCCGTAGATCGCAGGCGTTGCGGGGCCGGTGTCACGGGCCAGGCGGTCGCGGGCGGCGGCGGGCAGCCCGGCCTGCCGGACATAGCCGATGCCGGGCGTGGCGTCGGCGAGCGCGATGCAGTGCGACGGGCGGCGGTCCTGCGCGGCCAGCGGCGCGGCGAGGCCAAGGGTCAGGGCAGCGACGAGAGCGAGACGGGTCATCATGAGCGGCACCTCCTGAACGGGGAGGATAGCGCGGGCCGACGCCGCGTCAGCAGTCGTGTCAGCCGTAGGACTGTTCGGATTGCACACGCCCGCGCCGATCGCTGCGCAAGGCGGCATAGAGCACATGATTTCGCCAGCGCCCGTTGATCTGGAGATAGCTCTGGGCGACGCCTTCGTATTTGAACCCGGCCTTTTCCAGCACCCCGTGCGAGGCGTTGTTCTCGGGCAGGCAGGCGGCCTCGATCCGGCTGAGGTCCATCGCCGAAAACGCGTGGTGGGTCAGCGCGACGATGGCCTCGCGCATGTAGCCCTGCCGTGCGAAGGGCGCGCCGATCCAGTACCCGAGCGTGCCCGACTGCGCGGGGCCGCGGCGGATGTTGTCCAGCGTGATCGCGCCCAGAAGGCTCTGGTCGGCGCGGCGGATCAGGAAGAGCGGCACCGCCGAGCCTTCGCGGATCGACCGGCCGGCCCAGTAGACGCGGTTGGTGAAGCTGCGGCGGCTCAGGTGGTCGCGGGCCCAGAGCGGCTCCCACGGGATCAGGAAGTCGGCCGACGCCTCGCGCAGCGCGGCCCAGCCGCGGAAATCCGCATGCGCGGGCGGGCGAAGCGTCATGCGCTCGGTCTCGATCCGGACGGTCCGACGCGCCCCGAACATGATCAGGCCGCCATGCGGTCCTGCAGCGCCGCCAGCGCCGGGGCCCGTTCCGCAGGTCCGTAGAGCGCCATCGCCGCCTGGCCGCCGGTGCAGAGCGCCTGCCCGAAGGCCAGCACGTCGGCCCGGGTCACCGCGTCGATGCGGGCGACGGTCTCGGTGACCGGCGGCACCCGGTTCCAGACCCCGACCATGCGCGCCAGCCGTTCGGCGCGGGCCGAGGGGCTTTCGAGCCCCATGACCAGCCCGGCCTTGAGCTGCGCGCGGGCGCGGGCGATCTCGGCCTCGGTCATTTCCTCGGCGGCCTTCTTCATCTCGGTCACGGTCAGCGTCGCGAGGTCATCGATCTGGTCGGCCGAGGTGCCGGCGTAGAGCGTGGTCAGCCCGGTCTCGGCATAGGCGGCGGCCTGCGCGAAGATCGTGTAGCAGAGACCGCGCTTCTCGCGCAGTTCCTGGAACAGCCGCGAGGACATGCCGCCCCCAAGCGCCGTCGCGAAGACCTGGCTGACATAGACGTCGGGCGCGGTGTAGCCGGGCGAGGGCATGGCCAGCGCGAAATGCACCTGCTCCAGCCCCTTGATCTCGCGCCGTTCGCCGCCGGTGAAGGTGGCGGGCGTCGCGGTCGTCCGCGGGCTTTCGGCGAGGTGGCCGAACTGGCGCTCGGCCAGTTTCATCAGCGCGTCATGATCGACGGCCCCGGCGGCGGCGAGGATCATCTGGCCCGGCCCGTAGTGCGCGCCCACGAAGTCGAAGAGGTCGGCGCGCGAGAAGGCGCGCACCCGCTCCGCGGCCCCGAGGATGGTGCGCCCGAGCGGCTGGTCGGCGTAGGCGCGTTCCTGGAGCCAGTCGAAGATCACGTCGTCCGGCGTGTCGAGCGCCTGCCCGATCTCCTGCAGGATCACGCCGCGCTCGGTCTCGATCTCGGCCTCGTCGAAGGTCGGCTCGAGCAGGATGTCGCCCACCACGTCCACCGCGAGGGCGAGGTCCTCGGGCAGGACGCGGACGTAATAGGCCGTCACCTCGCGCGAGGTGTAGGCGTTGATGTAGCCGCCGACATCCTCGATCTCTTCCGCGATCTGCAGCGCGGTGCGGCGCTTCGTGCCCTTGAAGGCCATGTGCTCGAGGAAATGCGCGATGCCGTTCTGGGCCTCGGTCTCGTGCCGACCGCCGGCCAGCACCCAGATGCCGACCGCGACCGATCCCATGCCGGGCATCGCCTCGGAGACGACGCGGAAGCCGTTCGGAAGGGTGTCGAAGTTCAGGGTCGGGGATGCGGGGGTCAAGCGTGGCGCCTTTCCTGGATCAGGGTTTCGAGCGCCGCGAGGTCGTTGGGCACTTCGGTCACCCGTTCCGGGCGCTCATAGAGCGTTTCCATGTGCGGGGGAAGGGGCGGGTGCAGGCCCGTCGCGGCCTCGACCGCGGCGGGGAATTTCGCCGGATGCGCGGTGGCGAGCGTGACCATCGGGCGGGCCGGGTCGAGATGCGCCTCGGCCACCGCGACGCCAACCGCCGAATGCGGGCAGAGCAGTTCGCGGGTCGCGGCCCAGGTCCGGGTGATGGTGGCGGCGGTCTCGTCCTCGGACACGCGGCCCGAGGCGAAGATGTCGCGCAGCGCCTCCAGCGCGCCCTGGCTGACCGTGAACCGGCCCGTGGTCTTGAGTTCGTCCATCAGTTGCGCGACCGCCGCGCCGTCGCCGCCATAGGCGTGGAACAGCGCGCGCTCGAAGTTGGAGCTGACCTGGATGTCCATCGACGGGCTGATCGAGGGGATTACCTCGTGCGTCTCGTAGACGCCGGTCGTCAGGCAGCGGTGCAGGATGTCGTTCTGGTTCGTCGCGATCACCAGCCGCCCGATGGGCAGGCCCATGCGCCGGGCGATGTCGCCCGCGAAGATGTCGCCGAAGTTGCCCGTCGGCACGGTGACGTCGATGCTGCGGTCCGGGGCCCCCAGCGCGGTGGCGGCGGTAAAATAATAGACGACCTGCGCCAGCACCCGCGCCCAGTTGATCGAGTTCACCCCGGCGAGGCCCACGGCATCGCGGAAGCCGAAGTCGTTGAACATGTCCTTCACGCGGGCCTGGCAGTCGTCGAAATGGCCGTGCAGGGCGAGCGCGTGGACGTTGTCCTCGGCGGGCGTTGTCATCTGGCGGCGCTGCACCTCGGACACCCGGCCATGCGGGTAGAGGATGAAGACGTCGACGTTGTCGAGACCGCGGAACGCCTCGATCGCCGCCGAGCCGGTGTCGCCCGAGGTGGCGCCGACGATGGTCACCCGGGACCCGCGGCGGGTCAGTTCGCGCTGGAACAGCTGGCCGATCAGCTGCATCGCGAAGTCCTTGAACGCCAGCGTCGGCCCGTGGAACAGCTCGAGCAGGAAGTGGTTCGCGTCGAGCTGCTTCAGCGGCGCGCGGGCCGGGTGGGCGAAGCCGGCATAGGCGCGGGCGATGTCCTCGGCCAGCTCGTCCTCGGTGAAGCTGTCGCCGAGGAAGGGCAGCATGACGCGGCGGGCGACCTCCTCGTAAGGCAGGCCGGCCAGCGCGCGGATCTGATCCGGAGAGAAGGTCGGGATTTGCTCGGGGACATAGAGGCCGCCGTCGCGGGCGAGGCCGGTCAGCATCGCCTCGTGGAACGGCAGGACGGGAGCAGCCCCGCGGGTGGAGACATAACGCATGGCTCAGGCCTTTCCGGTGGCGGTCCGCCGGACCCGCCGGATGTAGGTGCCGGTCATAAGCACCCAGATCGCGGCGAGGGAGAACCACGTGATCGCGTATTGCAGGTGATCGTTGGGAACCCCGGCGCTGTCTACCGGCAGGGGCGTCGCGGCCGGGCGCGTTTCCGACGTGTCGCGCAGGACGACCAGCACCGGCTCGGTGTTCAGCGCCGCCGCCATCGCGGGCAGGTCGCGGGCGAACCAGATGTTGCGCCCGAAGTCGGGATCGGGCGTGAAGCCGTCCACCTCGTCCGGCCAGAGAAGGTTGCCGACCACGTTCGCCTCGGTCTCGGGGCGCGGGTCGTCCTTGGCGGTCTCGGGGATGTAGCCACGGTCGACGAGGATGCGGCGCCCGGTAGCGGTCTCGAAAACCGACACGAGGCGGAAGCCCGGTCCGCGCTCCTTGATCGAGGTCAGCACGTCCACGCCTTCGCCGGTGAAGCGGCCCTCGACCCGGACGGCGAGGTATTCGTCGTTCTCCTCGGTCGGGGTCTCGGGCAGCGGCTGCGGCGCGCCGTCGATCCGGGCGTCGATCCGGGCCAGCACACCCTCTTTCCACTGGAGCCGCTGCACCTGCCAGACGCCGAGACTGAGGAGCACGATCAGGCCGAGGACTCCGGTGACGAGCGGGACCAGGACGGGACGCATCAGCAACCTTCCGACAGACGAGGGGCGCGGACAATGCCCGCGCCCCGGTGGCTTTTCAGAGATGGGCGGCGGGGGCAAGCCCCCCGCGTGCCGCGCGCCGGGGCTCAGAGAGCGCCCGCGCTGCCCCAGATGTAGATCGAGGCGAAGAGGAACAGCCAGACCACGTCGACGAAGTGCCAGTACCAGGCCGCGGCCTCGAAGCCGACGTGCTTTTCCGGGGTGAAGTGGCCGGCGCGGACCCGCAGGTAGCAGATGAACAGGAAGATGGTCCCGATGATCACGTGCGCGCCGTGGAAGCCGGTCGCCATGAAGAAGTTCGCGCCGTAGATGTTGCCCGCGAAGCCGAAGCCGGCGTGCAGGTACTCGTAGCCCTGGAAGAAGGTGAAGAGGATGCCGAGCGCCACCGCCAGCAGCAGGCCGCTCTTCATGTCCTTGCGGTTGTTCTCGTGCACGAGGGCATGGTGCGCCCAGGTGGCCGCCGCGCCCGAGCAGAGCAGGATCAGGGTGTTCATCAGCGGCAGGTGCCACGGGTCGAACAGCTCGACGCCCGCGGGCGGGAAGACGCCGTCGACCGCCGGGCTTTCCGGGCCCATCGGGTAGAGCGCGTGCTTGAAGAAGGACCAGAACCACGCCGCGAAGAACATCACTTCCGACATGATGAACAGGATGAAGCCGTAGCGCAGACCGATGCGGACGACCGGGGTGTGATCGCCCACGCCCGACTCGCGGACGACTTCCGACCACCAGCCGAACATCGTCACCAGCACGGCGGAGAGACCGGCGAGGAACATCCACGGACCGCTGCCGTGCATCCACAGAACGGCCCCGAAGAGCATGATGAACGC
>JAUHZL010000476.1 GCA_030425945.1 Alphaproteobacteria bacterium
CGGCTGGTTCACCTTCGGGACGTTCGAACGGACGACCGGCGCGAATGCGGGGCGGCGCGCGGAAGTGCTGGGCCACGACGTAACGGACGGCATCGCGGTGCTGACCCTGCTCGAGGCCCCGGTGCGGACCATCGCGGAGGGTGATGCCTCCACCGTCCGCGCGGGCTGCGACAAGCGCATGGAAACCTGCGGCGCCAAGTTCGCCAACACCGCCAACTTCCGCGGCTTCCCGTACATCCCCGGCCAGGACACAATCCTCCGATACGCGACGAAGGAGGGCGGCCACGACGGAGGCGTGCTGTGACGCCCGCGGATCCGGGGCGGGTGATCGCCGCGGCGCGCAGCTGGCTTGGAACGCTGTATCACGACCAGGCCAGCCTCCGGGGCGTCGGCTGCGACTGCCTCGGCCTGGCTCGGGCTGTCTGGCGCGAGGTGGTGGGTCCAGAGCCGATCCCGATCCCGCCCTACAGGCGAGACTGGGGCGAAACGAGCCCGCGGGAGGTGCTGGCGGACGGCGCACGCCGGATGATGATCGAGGTGCCGCGCGCCGAGGCCGGACCCGGCGCGCTGCTGCTCTTCCGGATGATACCGCGCGCGATCGCCAAGCATGTCGGGATCCTGACCGGCCCCGCCGCCTTACTCCACGCCTATGAGCGGCTGGTCGTCATCGAGGAACCGCTCACCCCATCCTGGCGGCGGCGCATCGCCTTCGCCTTCCTGTTCCCGCAACGCTGAGACCCGATCATGGCAACGCTCGTTCTCGGCGCAGCCGGCGCCGCTATCGGCGGGGCAATCCTCGGCGTCAGCGCCACGACTATCGGCGGCTTTGTCGGCTCGACCATCGGCTCGGTCGCCGATAGCTGGATCGTGTCTTCGCTCGCGCCGACCCAACGCATCGAGGGCGCGCGGCTCGACACGCTGCGCATCACCTGGGCCACCGAAGGCGCTGTCTTCCCGCGGCTCGATGGTCGGATGCGCATGGCGCCGATGCGCAGCGGGGGTGGGCCGCGACCGATCCGCCCGGATCAATCCTGTGGCGGCGGCTGCTAGGGGCAAGGCGTCAACAAATTCAAGGAGACCTCGGTTCTTTCCCCTCGGATCACGGGCCAAGACACGGCTTGGCCAGCTTGCTGCGCGATTGCGCCCTTCAGACCGGGGTTTCGGCCGTCGCCGCAAGGGAGCGACAATCGGCGGGCGTCCGGACGTCTCGTCGATACGGCCGGCAGGTGCAGATCAGGTGCGGATTTCAGGGGTATGCCCCGGGCGCCGGGCAGGCCCGTTGCCACGCGCACGGGCTCAGGGCCCGGACCAGACGTTTGGTGGCCGGCGACCGGGGAAGAGGTCGTCGATGACCACGACTAGGTGGCGGTGCATGGCCTCGGCGGCGCCAGCGCTGTCGCGGCCGGCGATGGCCGCGGCGATGGCGGCGTGGTGAGTGCAGTAGCTTCGGCGTTTGGCGTCGGTGATGACCCTGGCCTTCAGCCGCAGCCAGGGGCGGCGGCCGCGGATCACGCCGAGGATGTCGTGCAGGCTGATCAGCAGCTCGTTCCGGGTCGCGGCGTAGATCAGGCGGTGAAACTCGGCATCCCAGTGTTCGAAGCCGGACAATTCGGTCTGTGCGGTGGCCGTCTCGTGCGCCGAGGTGATAGCCTGGATGTCGGCGCCGGTGGCGCTGGAGACGGCGACGGCGGCGGCCTGGGGCTCGATCATCAGGCGCACGGCGAGGATGTCG
>JAUHZL010000477.1 GCA_030425945.1 Alphaproteobacteria bacterium
TGACGTGCTGTACCGCCGGGTGGACGACGACTTTCTTGACCCGCTCAACTTCCGGCCAGACTCGATGCTGGGCATTCCCGGGATCATGGACGTCTACCGGTCGGGGGGGATCACCATCGCGAATGCCCCCGGGACGGGGATCGCGGATGACAAGGCGATCTACTCCTACATGCCGGACATCGTCGAGTTCTACACCGGCGAGAAGGCGATCCTGTCGAACGTGCCGACCTGGCGCTGCAATGAGCCGGACTCGCTGGCCTATGTGCTGGAACACCTCTCCGAGCTCGTCGTGAAGGAAGTGCACGGGTCCGGCGGCTACGGGATGCTGGTCGGCCCGGCCGCCAGCAAGAAGGAACTCGCCGCGTTCCGGGACAAGCTGACCGCGAAGCCGGGCAACTACATCGCCCAACCGACGCTGTCGCTGTCGACCGTCCCGATCTTCACGAAGTCCGGTCTGGCCCCCCGCCACGTCGATCTTCGGCCTTTCGCGCTGGTGTCGCCCAACCGGGTGGACATCACGCCGGGTGGCCTGACGCGGGTGGCGCTGAAGCAGGGGTCACTGGTGGTGAACTCGTCGCAGGGCGGGGGCACCAAGGACACCTGGGTTCTGGAGGAATAGCCGATGCTGGGAAAGACCGCCGGCGGCCTCTACTGGATGTTCCGCTATCTCGAGCGCAGCGAGAATACCGCGCGCCTCGTCCATGCCGGTCACCGGATCGCCATGACCCGGTCGACGGCTGCGCAGGACGAATGGGCGTCGATCCTCGCCACGGCCGGGGCCGCCGCCTACCTGTCGCGGTATGACAGCTATGACGGCCCGAGTGTCGTGGACTTCCTGCTGCGGGACCGGGACAATCCCTCCTCGGTCATGTCGGTGATCGAAGCCTCGCGGAACAACGCCCGTCTCGTCCGGACCGCCCTGACGCGCGAGGTCTGGGAAGCGGTGAACGGGTGCTGGATGGTGCTGAAGGACCTTCTGGCCCGCCGGGTGAACGAGCGTGACCTGCCCCATGTCCTGACGACGATCCGCGAGCGCAGCGCCTTCGTGCGCGGGGCGCTGCATGGCACCATGGTGCGCAACGAGGCCTACGACTTCGCGCGCATCGGCACCTTTCTCGAACGGGCCGACAACACCGCGCGCATTCTGGACGTGAAGTATTACGTGCTGCTGCCGTCCGCGCTGCACGTCGGCAGCTCGCTCGACAACGTGCAATGGGAGACCATCCTGCGCTCGGTTTCGGCAGAGGGCTCGTTCCGCTACCTGCACGGCGGCGATGTGCGCCCGCTGGCGATTGCGGATTTCCTGATCCTCGACCGCCGCCTGCCGCGCAGCCTGGCGTTCTGCGCTTCGAAGATCGGCGACAACCTCGGCTATCTCGCCGAGGAGTACGGCGCCCGGATGCCCTGTCACGACATGAGCGACGAGATCTGCAATTCACTCAGGACCAGCACGATCGACGGCATCTTCGAGCGGGGACTGCACGAGTGTATCCAGTCCTTCATCCGCGCCAACAACGATCTGGGGGCGCAGATTGAAATCGACTTCAAGTTCAACGGATGATGGCCCCATGCGACTGACCATCTCCCACCGCACCAGCTACCACTACGACGCGCCCGTGGGCTACGCGCTGCAACAACTGCGCCTGCGTCCCAAGGACCGGCCCGGCCAGACGGTCAAGAATTGGAACACCACCTTCACCGGCGGGGCGCAGGAGCTTGAGTTCGACG
>JAUHZL010000478.1 GCA_030425945.1 Alphaproteobacteria bacterium
GGCTGGCGGCCTGCGAGGCGCTGCTGGCCGGGCGTCCGGCGACGCGCTTCGCCTTCGGCGACGCGCCCGGGCTGGCCGAGGTCTATCTCGTGCCGCAGATGTTCTCGGCGGCGCGCTTCAAGGTCGAGACCGGCGCGCTGCCGCGCCTGACGGCCATCGCGGCGGCCTGTGCGGAGCTTCCCGCCTTTGCCGACGCGCACCCGGCCAGACAACCCGATGCGGAGGGCTGAGAGATGAGCAACGACCGGATCGTGATCGCGGGCGGCGGGATCGGCGGGCTGGCGACGGCCATCGGCCTCGCGAACAAGGGGATCGCCTCGATCGTGCTGGAGAAGGCCCCGCAACTGGGCGAGATCGGCGCGGGCATCCAGCTGGGGCCGAACGCCTTTCACGCCTTCGACTATCTCGGCGTCGGCGACGCGGCGCGGCAGATGGCGGTCTACATCGACAACCTGCGCCTGATGGATGCGCTGTCGGGCGAGGAGATCACCCGCATCCCGCTCGACGCGCGGTTCCGCGAGCGCTTCCGCAACCCCTATGCCGTGGTGCATCGCGGCGACCTGCACGGGGTGTTCCTGCGCGCCTGCGAGGCGCATCCGCTGGTCGAGCTGCGCGTCAACAGCGGGGTCACCGGCTACCGGCAGGACGGCAGCGGGGCCGAGGCGGTGCTGGCCGACGGCAGCACGGTGCGCGGCCGGGCGCTGATCGGGGCGGACGGGCTGTGGTCGGCGATCCGGCAGCAACTGGTCGGCGACGGCGCGCCGCGCGTCTCGGGGCACACCACCTATCGCAGCGTGATCCCGGTCGAGGAGATGCCCGAGGACCTGCGCTGGAACGCGGCGACGCTGTGGGCCGGGCCGAAGTGCCACATCGTCCACTACCCGCTGTCGGGCTGGAAACTGTTCAACCTCGTGGTGACCTACCACAACGACGCCCCCGAGCCGGTGGCGGGCAAGCCGGTCAGCCATGACGAGGTCCGCAAGGGGTTCGAGCATGTCAGCCCGGTCGCCCGGCAGATCATCGAGAAGGGCAAGGACTGGAAGCTGTGGGTGCTGTGCGACCGCGACCCGGTGCTGGAGTGGACCGACGGGCGGGTGGCGCTGCTGGGCGACGCGGCGCACCCGATGTTGCAATATTTCGCGCAAGGCGCCTGCATGGCGATGGAGGATGCCGTCTGCCTGTCCGAGGAACTGGCGGCGGGTGGCGCGCTGGAGGCGGCGCTGGGCCGCTACCGCGACCGGCGGCGGCTGCGCACGGCGCGGGTGCAACTCCAGTCTCGTGAAATCGGCCAGCACGTGTATCATCCGGCGGGCGCGCACGCGGAATTGCGTAACGCGGTGATGCGCGCGCGCACGGCGGAAGAGTGGTATGACCAGATCGACTGGCTCTACGGCTCGACCGGGCTGGAGGGCGCGGTCTCGGCCGAGACCCGCGGCGGGCGCGCCGCATGACGGGGGCCGAGCGGGACGGGGCCGGACGGGACGGAAAATCGGTGACAAGGCATAATGGTTATGCATCATACCGATCTGTCAGGGATTCGAGCGGGCCGCAGTGGAGGGCGGTGCGCACGAAAGAATGAGTAGCATTATAATGCGTCTTATGCCTAGAGTGGCATTATAGTGCTAAAGCGAAGGTCAACAGGGAGGACCATCATGACCAAGCGCAGAACTGTTCTCGGAGTCGTGGGCGCGGCGGCTGTCGCCGCGCTGATGACCGGCGTTTC
>JAUHZL010000104.1 GCA_030425945.1 Alphaproteobacteria bacterium
AGAGCCAGCGCCGTGCCAAGGCGGCCTGGGACGACGGGCGGTTCGCGCGCTCGGTCATCACGGTGCGCGACATCAACGGGCTGCCGATCCTCGACCATGACGAGTACATGCGCCCGCAGACCGACATGCAGTCGCTCGGCGCGCTGAAGTCCAGCTTCAAGGACATGGGCGAGACCATGCCGGGCTTCGACAAGATCGCCCTGATGAAATACCCGCACCTGGAGCGGATCGAGCATATCCACCATGCCGGGAACTCGTCCGGGATCGTGGACGGCTCGGCCGGCGTCCTGATCGGCTCGAAGGCCTTCGGCGAGGCGCATGGCCTGAAGCCCCGCGCCCGCATCCGGGCCACCTGCAAGATCGGCACCGATCCGACGATCATGCTGACCGGCCCGGTGCCCGCGACGCAGAAGATCCTCGCCGACAGCGGGATGGCCTTCTCGGACATCGACCTCTTCGAGGTGAACGAGGCGTTCTCGTCGGTGGTGCTGCGCTTCATCCAGGCCTTCGACGCCGACCCGGCGGCGGTCAACCCGAACGGCGGCTCGATCGCGATGGGGCACCCGCTGGGCGCGACCGGCGCGATCATCCTCGGCACGCTGCTCGACGAGCTGGAGCGGTCGGACAAGGAGACCGGTCTCGCCACGCTCTGCGTCGCCTCGGGGATGGGCGCCGCGACCATCATCGAGCGGGTCTGAGAGGTCGGCGCGATGCCCGGGGACACCACCGACGCGGTTGCGCTGAACCTGTTCCGGTCGCTGACGGCGGCCCTGGAACAGGCGGTCGCCGCGCGCGACATGGACGCGCTCGGCGGCCATTTCGCGCTGCCGGTGGCGTTCCGCACGCATGTCGTCGACATCCGCGCCGAAACCCGGGACCAGCTGATGCAGGCGCTGACCCCGCCGCTGGAGGCGATGTGCGCGCAGGGCATGACGCGGCTCGACCTGATCCCGGTCTGGGCCGGGTTCCACGGGCCGAACGTGCTGCGCGGCTTCGTCGAGGTGCGGGCGATGGACGGGACGGCCCCGGTGGTGGCCGCGTTCCAGGCGATGCTGATCCTCGAACTCTACCAGGGCGCGGTGCGGATCACCCATATCGACAGCGCGCTGAAGAACCCCGAGTGGCCGGTCGGCCTGCCCGACCCGGCCCCGGAACTGCCGTACCGCGATGCGCGCTACACACCGGACCGGAGGGAACACTGATGCCCAGGCTCGATCTGTCGGCGGCGCCGGAGAAGACCGGCTCGATCTATCCCGCGCCCTATGCCGCGCAGATGGCGGGGCGGCGCTCGCTGCGGCTGGGAGAGGCCGGCGGGCTGACGCAGTTCGGCGTCAACCTCGTCATCCTCGATCCCGGCGCGGTCTCGAGCCTGCGCCACTGGCACCTGAAGGAAGACGAGTTCGTCATGGTCACGCAGGGCGTGCTGCACCTCGTCGAGGACGAGGGCGCGACCGAGATGCACCCGGGCGACTGCGCCGCCTTCCCGGCGAACGTGCCGAACGGCCACCGGTTCGAGAACCGCTCGGCCGCCGAGGGCCGGTTCCTCGTGATCGGCTCGAAGATGCCGGACGAGGAAGCGACCTATTCGGACGTGGACCTCAAGGTGCGGCTGACGCGCGACGGCGCGATCTTCACGCGCCGCGACGGCTCGCCGCTCGAGACAGGGGAGACACCGGAATGACGGGATCCGCCACCGCGATCTACCAGCGCAACCTCGACGCGGTCTCGACCGCGCTGATGTCGGGCTTCTTCGACAGCTGCTTCGCGCACATGGCCGTGCCGCATGTCCTCGAGGTCGCCGATGGCGAGCACGTCGCGACCTGCGACGCGGACCTGCTGCGCATGCTGACCGCGATCCGCGATCACCTGCGGCGCGCCCGCGCGACCCATTACATCCGGCTCTGCACCGGGGCCGCCTTCACCGCGCCCGACCGAATCGAGGGCCGGCACGACACCCACGCGCTGTGCAACGGGCACTACTGCCACACGCCCTACAGCATCGAGATGGTCCTCGAGCGGCAGGCCGACGGCCTGTGGCGCGCGACACGCACGATCGCGGACCAGTCGACGCTGACCCTGCCGGGGGCGCGCAAGGTCTCTGCCCCGGCCCCCATTGCCCCCCGCCCGGCGGGTGGCCCTCTCAACTGACGACATCCAGGATGCTTCCCATGACCGACTTCACGCTTGAAAAACACGCCGACGGCGTTGCCGTCATCACCTGGGACTGCCCCGGAAAGTCGATGAACGTCCTGACCCGCGAGGCCTTCGCGCTGGTCGAGGGGTATCTCGACGACTGCCTCGCCGACGACGCGGTGAAGGGCATCGTCATCACCTCGGGCAAGCCCGACTTCGCGGGCGGCATGGACCTGAACGTGCTGGCGCAGATCCGCGAGGAGGGCGGCGAGGACCCCGCCCCGGTGACCTTCGAGTTCATCATGAACGGCCACCGCATCCTGCGGAAGATCGAGCGCGCGGGCATGGACCCGAAGACGCTGAAGGGCGGCAAGCCGATCGCGACCGCCCTGCCCGGCACCACCATGGGCATCGGCTACGAGATCGCGCTGGCGACCCACCGCATCTTCGCCGCGCCGAACCCCAAGGCGCGGATCGGCCTGCCCGAGATCATGGTCGGCCTCTTCCCGGGCGCGGGCGGCACCACCCGGCTGGTGCGCAAGATGGGGGCGATGGCGGCCTCGCCCTACCTGCTGGAGGGCAAGACGCTGGAGCCCGCCAAGGCCAAGGCGGCGGGGCTGATCGACGAGGTGGCCGAGGACCCGGTGCAGGCAGCGCGTGACTGGGTGCTGGCGGCGAAGGACGCCGACATCGTCAAGCCGTGGGACCAGAAGGGCTACAAGATGCCCGGCGGCGCGCCCTACCACCCGGCGGGCTTCATGACCTTCGTCGGGGCCTCGGCGATGGTGAACGCCAACACCTGGGGCGTCTACCCGGCGGCGAAGGCGTTGCTGGCGGCGGCCTACGAGGGCGCGCTGGTGCCGTTCGACACCGCGCTGAAGATCGAGGCGCGGCACTTCACCTCGGTGCTTCTGAACCCGTCGTCGAGCGCGATGATCCGGTCGCTGTTCCTGAACAAGAGCGCGCTGGAGAAGGGCGCGGTGCGACCCGCCGACGTGGCCGACCAGCGCGTGACCAAGCTGGGCGTGCTCGGCGCGGGCATGATGGGCGCGGGCATCGCCTATGTCGCGGCGAAGGCCGGGATCGAGACGGTGCTGATCGACCAGCAGCAGGCCGCCGCCGACAAGGGCAAGGCCTATTCCGAGTCGCTGCTCGACAAGGCCATCGCGCGCCGCAAGTCGACGCCCGAAGCCAAGGCCGCGCTGCTGGAGCGGATCACCGCGACCACCGACTATGCCGCGCTGAAGGGCTGCGACCTGATCGTGGAGGCGGTGTTCGAGGATCCGGCGATCAAGGCCGAGGTGACCGCGAAGGCGGAAGCGGCGGCCGGGCCGGACGTGATCTTCGCCACCAACACCTCGACCCTGCCGATCACCGAGCTGGCGCGCGCCTCGTCGAACGCCGGGCAGTTCATCGGCATCCACTTCTTCTCGCCGGTGGACAAGATGATGCTGGTCGAGATCATCCGGGGCAAGGAGACCGGGGACCGGGCGGTGGCCAAGGCGCTCGACTTCGTGCGCCAGATCCGCAAGACGCCGATCGTGGTGAACGATGCGCGCTTCTTCTACGCCAACCGCTGCATCATCCCCTACATCAACGAGGGCATCCGCCTGCTGGCCGAGGGCACCGCGCCCGCGCTGATCGAGAACGCCGCCAAGCTGCTCGGCTTCCCGCTGGGGCCGCTGCAACTGGTGGACGAGACCTCGATCGACCTGGGCGTGAAGATCGCCAAGGCGACCAAGGCCGCGATGGGCGACGCCTATCCCGACGGCGCGGTGGACGAGGTGCTGTTCTGGATGGCGGGCGAAGGCCGGCTGGGCAAGAAGTCGAACGCCGGCTTCTACGCCTATGACGAGGCCGGCAAGCGGACCGGGCTGTGGGAGGGCCTCGCCGCCCGCTACCCGCTGGCCGACACCCAGCCCGACCTGACCGAGGTGCAGCACCGGCTGATGTTCGCGCAGGTGCTGGAGGCGGTCCGGGCGCTGGAAGAGGGCGTGCTGATGGACATCCGCGAAGGCGATGTCGGCGCGATCCTCGGCTGGGGCTTCGCGCCGTGGTCGGGCGGTCCGTTCTCGTGGCTCGACATGCTGGGCACGCCCTATGCCGCCGAGCGCGCCGCGGACCTCGCCGAGGCCCACGGTCCCCGCTTCGCCTGCCCGCCGCTGCTGGCGGAGATGGGCAAGAAGGGCCAGAGCTTCTACAAGCGCTTCGCGGCGCAGGCCGAGGCGGCCTGAGGCGCGGGTCTTCCGGGGTGCGTGTCCGCACGCACCCCCTCCCCCGTCCCTACGCCTGCCGTCCCCGGCGCAGCCCGGCCACGAGGCTGGTCGCGACGAAGCACAGTGCCGCGACGCAGACGATCGACGGACCCGCGGGCGTGTCGAACACGTAGGCCGCCCGCAGGCCGACCAGCGCCGAGGCCGCCCCGATCCCGGCGGCCGTCAGGGCCATCCCCTCCGGCGTGCGGGCCAGCGGGCGGGCGGCGGCGGCGGGGATGATCAGCAGCGCCGCGATGAGCAGCGCGCCGACCACCTTGATCGCGACGGCGACTGTGATCGCCAGCGCCAGCGTCAGCACCAGTTGCTCGCGCCTCGGGTCGATGCCGCTGGCATGGGCCAGTTCCTCGTTCAGGGTCGCGGTCAGCAGCGCCGACCAGCGCCAGCCGATCAGCGCCACCACCAGCGCCGCGCCGCCCCAGATCACCGCGAGATCGCCCTGCGACACGGCGAGGATATCCCCGAAGAGATAGGCCATCAGGTCGATGCGGATGCCCGACAGGAAGGACACCGCGACCAGCCCGAAGGCCAGCGCGGAATGCGCCAGGACGCCCAGCAGCGTGTCCATCGCGTAGCCGCGCCCGCTGAGGGCCGAGACGGTCAGCGCCATCACCAGCGCCACCGCCATCGCGCCGGGAAAGACCGACATCTCGAGCGCCAGCGACAGCGCGACGCCGAGGATCGCGGCATGCGCCGTCGCGTCGCCGAAATAGGCCATCCGCCGCCAGACCACGAAGCTGCCGAGCGGGGCGGCGGCCAGTGCCACCCCGATCCCGGCCAGCGTGGCGCGGACCATGAAATCGTCGAGGATCATTCCGCGGCCTCCGTCGCCTTGTGGTCGTGGCCGTGGGAATGGCCGTGGTCATGGGAATGGGAATGGCCATGCCCGTGCGGGTCGCCCGGTCCGTGGCTGTGGTCGTGGTCGTGCCGGTAGAGGGCCAGCGCCCCGCCGGTGCCGGTGCCGAAGAGCGCGCGGTACTCGGGCGCGGTCGAGACATGCTCGGGCGTGCCGTGGCAGCAGACATGGCCGTTCAGGCAGATCACCCGGTCGGAGGCGGCCATGACGACGTGCAACTCGTGGCTGATCATCAGCACCGCGCAGCCGGTCTCGCGCCGGACCTCGTCGATCAGGCGGTAGAAGGCCGCCGAGCCGGGCTGGTCGAGGCCCGCCGTCGGCTCGTCCAGCAGCAGGAGCGTCGGCTTCGCCACCAGCGCCCGCGCGAGCAACACCCGCTGGGTCTGGCCGCCGGACAGGTCGGCCAGCTGGCGCGGCCCGAGGTCGGGCACGCCCGCCCGGGCCAGCGCCGCCGCGATGGTGGCCCGCGACGCGCCGCCCGGCAGGCGCAGGAAGCGCTCGACGGTGATCGGCAGGGTGGGATCGACATGCAGGCGCTGCGGCACGTAGCCCGGCACCAGGTCCGGGGCGCGGGTGATCCGCCCCGACGCGGGGCGCACCGAGCCGACGATGGCGCGCAGGAGCGTCGTCTTGCCCGAGCCGTTCGGGCCGACGATGGTGACGATCTCGCCCTTCTCGACGGTCAGGGCCACGTCGCGCAGCACCTCGGTCGCGCCGTAGCGGACGTGCAGGTTCTCGACGGTCAGCAGGGTCATGCGCCGGCCTCCGCCTCGGCGGTTTCGGCACAGGCCGGGCAGACGCCCAGCGCCTCGACCACGGTGCGCTCGATCCGGAAGCCGGTGGCGCGGGCGGCCTCGCCCAGCGCCCCGCGCGCAGGCGCCGACTGCGCCTCGGCCACCGCGTCGCAGAGGCGGCAGATCAGGAAGGCCGGGGAATGCGCGGCACCCGGATGGGCGCAGGCGATGAAGGCGTTCAGGCGTTCGATCTTGTGCGCGAAGCCGTGCGCCACGAGGAAGTCGAGCGCGCGGTAGGCCACCGGCGGCTGCGCGCCGAAACCCTCGGCATGGAGCCGTTGCAGCAGGTCATAAGCCCCCATCGCGCGGTGTTCGTGCAGCAGGATTTCCAGCGCCGCGCGACGGACCGGCGTGAAGCGCAGCCCTTCGGCGGTGCACAGCTCCTCGGCCGCGGCGAGCGCGGTCGCGACGCAGGCGCCGTGGTCGTGGGCGTCGAACCCGACCGGCTCGGGCAGGGAGCCGGGGACCGGGGCGGATCCCTGGGACGTGCCACTTGTCATGTTATCTCATTTCCTGTAGCGGGGCAGTTACGTTATACAATCACAGAGGTATGCCGATGTCCAGAAACCCGATCCCGATGGCCCTGACCGCCGCGCTGCTGGCCGGGACCGCGCAGGCCGACGTGCCGCGCGTCGCGGTGGACATCGCGCCGGTGCATGCGCTGGTGGCGCAGGTCATGCAAGGGGTCGGCACGCCGGACCTGATCGTGCCGCCCGGGGCCTCGCCGCACGAGCACAGCCTTCGGCCCTCCGAGGCGCGCGCGCTGCAGGAGGCGGACCTGGTGGTCTGGGTCGGCCCCGACCTGACGCCCTGGATGCAGGATGCCATCGCCACGCTGGCCGGGGATGCCACCCTCGCCACGCTGATGGAGGCCGATGGCGTGCAAGTGCTGGAGGTCCGCGAGGGCGCGCTGTTCGAGGCCCATGCCCATGGCGCGGACGAGGACCACGCGGATCATGGCCACGACAATCACGGGCACGGGCACGACGACCACGGGCACGACGATCATGCGCACGGGGCGCACGACCCGCATGCGTGGCTGTCGCCCGCGAATGCCGGGGCGTGGCTGGACGCCATCGCGGCCGACCTGTCCGAGGCCGACCCGGACAATGCCGCGCGCTATGCCGCGAACGCGGCCGGGGCCCGCGCGGCGCTGTCGGCCCTGACGGAGGAGGTGACCGCCCTGCTCGACCCCGTTCGCGGCGGGCGGTTCATCGTCTTCCACGACGCCTACCAGTATTTCGAGGCGGCCTTCGACATGCCGGCCGCGGGCGCGATCTCGTTGTCGGATGCCGCGGCCCCCAGCCCGGCCCGCATCGCCGAGATCCGCGACCGGGTGGCGCGCGAGGGGGTGGCCTGCGTGCTGTCGGAACCGCAGTTCAACCCGGGCCTCGTCGCGACGGTGACCGGCGGGACCGGGGTGCGGACGGCGGTGCTGGACCCGCTGGGATCGGACCTCGTGCCCGGACCCGCGCTCTACGCCGACCTGATGCGGGGGCTGGCCACCGCGCTGGCGGGCTGCCTGTCGGAGTGACGGACCGGGCCGGGCGCGCGGCTCAGCGGATGCGCTTGCCGCTGCTGGCGTCGAAGACGTAGGCGCGGTGCGGCTCGAAGGTCAGGCCGACGGTCTCGCCCTCGCGCGAGCGGGTGTCGCCGCGCTCCTCGACGATCAGCCGTTCGCCGGTCGTCTTCGACACGAGGTAGGCGTAGCTGACGCCGCCCAGCGCCTCGGTCAGGTCGACGGTGTGGCTGTCGCCTGCCCGGTCCACGGCGAGATGCTCCGGGCGCAGGCCCACCTCGACCGCCGCCCCGTCGGCGCAGGCGGTCGGGGCCGGGACCGTCGTGGCGAGGCCGGGCGCCTCGATCGCGGTGCCGCGCACCGTGCCCTTGAGGAAGTTCATCGAGGGCGAGCCGATGAAGCCCGCGACGAAGCGGTTGTCGGGATCGCGGTAGAGGTCGAGCGGCGCGCCGACCTGTTCGATGTGGCCGCCGCGCAGCACGACGATCTTGTCGGCCAGCGTCATCGCCTCGACCTGGTCGTGCGTCACGTAGATCATCGTCGCGCCGATCTCCTTGTGCAGGCGCGCGATCTCGACCCGCATCTCGACCCGCAGTTCGGCATCGAGGTTCGACAGCGGTTCGTCGAAGAGGAACACCTCCGGCCCCCGGACGATGGCGCGGCCGATGGCGACGCGCTGGCGCTGGCCGCCGGACAGGGCCGAGGGCTTGCGCTTCAGGTAGGGGTCGAGCTTCAGGATGCGGCTGGCCTCGGCCACCTTGGTCTTGATCTCGGACGCGGGATGCCCGGTCATCTTGAGGCCGAAGCCCATGTTCTGCTCGACCGTCATGTGCGGGTAGAGCGCGTAGG
>JAUHZL010000105.1 GCA_030425945.1 Alphaproteobacteria bacterium
GATCGCGAGCGCCGGGCGATGACGCGGCTGTGGGCCAAGCGCGAGGCGCAGATCACCGGCGTCATCGACGCGACGGTGGGGATGTACGGCGATCTGCAGGGGATCGCCGGGGCCTCGCTGCCCGAGATCGAGGGGCTGGACCTGCCGCTGCTTGACGGCCCGGACGAGGACTGATCGGCGTCTCCGTCGGTCGGAGAAGGTTTTTTTCGCGGCACGACGATTTTTCTCGGGGGGATGTCGAAATCGCGGGACCTCGCGGCTCAGGGTAGCAGAAGGGCGATGGTCGTCCTTCAGTCATCCTGAGCGGAGACCCCCCATGCGTGCTGCAACCCTCAAGTCCCTCGCCGTTCTCGCCCTGTCCGTGATCCCCGGCATCGCGGCGGCCGAGCCCTATACCCTGTTCATCTACGAGACGCCCGCCAACCTCGCCCTGCGCGCCGACGCGGGTGCGGCCGGGGCCGCCTACTGGCAGAGCTGGACCGCCTATTCCGAAACGATGGGCGCCAGCGGCGCGGTGCGCGGCGGCGCGCCGATGCAGGTCGGTCCCGACAGCGCCAGCGACCGCGCCGACGGGCTGATCCTGTCCGGCTATTTCCAGATCGACGTCGCGGATGCCGCCGCGGCGCAGGCCCTTGCCGATGCCGCGCCGGTGAACGGCGGCCTCGTCGCCGTGGTGCCGAACCTCGTCATCGACATGGCGACGAACTGATCTCCGGCTGCTACCCTCCACACATCTTCGGGAAAGGACCCTTCCGATGCAATTCATGCTGATGTTCGCCGAACCGGCCGAAACCTTTGTCATGCGCGACGACCCGGCCCAGGCCGGGGCCTACTGGGGCGCCTGGACGGCCTATATCGCCGCGCTGGGGCAGGCCGGTATCATCGTCAACGGCGATGGGCTGCTGGCGCCCTCGACCGCCACCACCGTCCGCGTGCGCGGCGGCAAGCGCGAGGTTCAGGACGGCCCCTTCGCCGACCTGAAGGAGCAGCTCGGCGGCTACTTCGTGATCGAGGTGCCCGACCTCGACACCGCGCTCGACTGGGCGGCGCGGTCGCCCGCGGCCGAGGCCGGCTCGGTCGAGGTGCGCCCGGTGATGCCGCCGATGCCGCAGGGCTGACGCGATGACGGTCGGGGCGGCGCGCGAGACGGCGGAAGCGGTGGCGCGCCGCTCCTACGGCAGGCTGGTGGCGCTGGTGACGGCGCGCACACGTGACATCGCGGCGGCGGAGGACGCCCTCGCCGACGCCTTTGCCGCCGCGCTGGCCACCTGGCCCGAGCGCGGCGTGCCCGACAACCCGGAGGCATGGCTCGTCGTGGCCGCGCGGCGGGCGGCGGGCAAGCGTGTCCGGCATGGCCGGGTGGCCGAGGCCGGCGAGGCGGTGCTGGCCCTGTTGCAGGAGGAACGCTCCGAGATGGAGACCGCAGCCACGATCCCCGACGACCGGCTGAAGCTGATGTTCGCCTGCGCCCACCCCGCGATCGATCCGGGCGTCCGGACCGGGCTGATGCTGCAGACGGTGCTGGGCCTCGACGCCGTGCGGATCGGCGTCGCCTTCGCCGAACCGGCCGCGACGGTCGGGCAGCGGCTGGTCCGGGCCAAGGCGAAGATCCGCGATGCGGGTATCCCGTTCCGGGTGCCCGAGGCGGAGGACCTGCCCGCGCGCCTCGGCGATGTGCTCGACGCGATCTACGTCGCCTATTCCACCGGCTGGGAACGCGCGTTCGCCGATGGCGAGAAGGACCGCGGCCTGTCGGGCGAGGCGCTCTGGCTGGGGCGGCTGGTGACCGAGTTGCTGCCCGCCGAGCCCGAGCCGATGGGCCTGCTGGCGCTGATGCTCTACTGCGAGGCCCGGCGCGCGGCGCGGCGCGATGCCGCCGGACGCTTCGTGCCGCTGGCGGCGCAGGACCGCGACCTTTGGGACGAGGCGCTGGTGATCGAGGCCGAGGGTCACCTGCGGCGGGCCGCCGTGGCCGGGCGGTTCGGGCGCTTCCAGACCGAGGCGGCGATCCAGTCCGTGCAGGTGCAGGCGCCCCGCGGGCAGGAGGCCGATCCGGTCCCGCTGGTGCTGCTTTACGACCTGCTGGCCCGGTTCCACCCGGTGCTCGGGGTCCGCGTCGCCCGCGCGGTGGCCTATGCCCGGCGCGACGGACCCGAGGCGGGACTGCGCCTGCTGGACGAGGTGGCGGCCGAGGCCGCGTCCTATCAGCCCTACTGGGCGGCGCGGCTCGACCTGGCGCGGGCGGCCGGGCGCATCGCCGAGGCCGAAGCCGCGCGCGAGCGGGCCGCGGCGCTCAGCCCGGACCCCGCGGTGGCGGACTGGCTCCGGACGCGCTGAGGCGGCTCAGACGCCGACGTCGGTTTCGCTCTCGGGCGGCAGGGGCCTGCGGCCCGACACCCGCCACGCCCAGACGAGGCTGGCGAGATAGGCGAGGTCGAGCACGACCAGCGTCGCCCAGGGCTCGGACACCAGCGCCGAGATCACCACGACGAATCCCACGAAGAGGTAGCGCACCTTGCCGCGCGGCACCGAGAAAGACTTCAGCGACCAGGTCGGCAGGCGCGAGATCATCAGGAACGCGATGGCGGTCTGGTAGAGGCTGATCAGCACCAGCGGCACGACCGGGCTGCCGTCGCCGAGGTTCGAGGCGAAGAGCGGCAGCAGGCACAGCATCGCGCCCGCCGGGGCGGGGACGCCGACGAAGTATTTCTGCGCCTCGCCGCCGCCGGTCTTGGCGGCGACGTTGAACCGCGCCAGCCGCAGCACCGCGCAGACCGCGAAGATCAGCACCGCGATCCAGCCGAGGCTGGGCAGGTCGCGCAGCGCCCAGAGGTAGATCACCAGCGGCGGGGCGACGCCGAAGTTCAGGAAGTCCGCCAGCGAATCGAGTTCCGCACCGATCGCGCTTTCGCTCCGGAAGAGCCGCGCGAGGCGGCCGTCCATCCCGTCCAGAAGGGCGGCGAAGATCAGCAGGATCACCGCCACCTCGAACTGTCCGAGGATGGCGAACCGCAGGGCCGACAGCCCGGCACAGATCGCGGCCAGCGTGATCAGGTTCGGCAGCAGCGACAGGAGCGGCACGTCGCGCAGGCTGCGCCGCGCGCGGGCGGTCTCGTCGGTCTCGGGAGTCTCGGCAGGCGGGGGCGGTTCGTGCGTCATGGCTCAGTGGGTCCGGCCCTGGCGCGGCGGCTCGCTGGCGGTCAGGTCGGCCAGCACGGTCTCGCCCGCGATGGTGCCCTGGCCGACGGCGACCAGCGGGTTGACGCCCTGCGGCAGGTAGACGTCGACGCGGCTGCCGAAGCGGATCAGCCCGAACCGCTCGCCCGCGCCGAGACGGGTGCCCTCGGTCACGAAGCAGACGATGCGCCGCGCGACGAGGCCCGCGATCTGCACGAAGGCGACATGGCGGCCGTCCTCCATCTGCATCGCGAGGCTCATGCGCTCGTTGTCCTCGCTGGCCTTGTCGAGCGAGGCGTTGAGGAACTTGCCCGGCCGGTAGGCGACCTTGGTGACGGTGCCCGGCACCGGCGCGCGGTTCACGTGGCAGTTGAACACGTTCATGAAGACCGAGACCCGGGTCAGCGGCTCGGGGCCGAGGCCCAGCTCCGCCGGTGGCACGGCGGGCTCGATCAGCGACACCACCCCGTCGGCGGGGCTGATGACGAGGCCGGGGCGCATGGGCGTCACCCGCTTGGGATCGCGGAAGAAGTAGTAGCACCAGACCGTCAGGCCCACCCCGATCCAGCCCAGCGGGGCCCAGATCAGGAACAGCACGGCGCTGGCCAGCGCGAAGGCGCCGACGAAGCGGATCCCTTCCGGGTGCATGGGCTTCAGGAAGGTCCCGAGCATGGTCATCGACGGTCCTCGCGTTCGTGGGTGGATCGGCGGGGGATAGCCGCTGTGGGCGCGCCGCGCAATCCGCTCTGCGGTCCGGGTCTCCGCTTGGGGGTTGCCAGCCCGCGCGCACGCGACTATACGCGCACCCGTCGAGCAGCACGGCACAAGAACCCAGAGGACAAGGGGTCGGGGACAACCACCGGCCCTTTTGCATATCCGGGTCCCGGTCCGTGCGACCAATCCCGAAAGACCGGCGGAGACAACCGCCCGGCCCGAATAGCACCGATGAATAGGATACACCCAACGCATGTGCGCTAAGGCAACCATGGAGGAATTCGAAGCCCTCCTCAACGAAAGCTTCGAAATCGACACCCCGGACGAAGGCTCGGTGGTGCGCGGCAAGGTCATCGCCATCGAGGCGGGCCAGGCCATCATCGACGTCGGCTACAAGATGGAAGGCCGCGTCGATCTCAAGGAATTCGCAAATCCCGGCGAAGCGCCCGACATCTCGGTCGGCGACGAAGTCGAGGTGTTCCTCGACCGCGTCGAGAACGCCCGTGGCGAAGCCGTCATCAGCCGTGACAAGGCCCGCCGCGAAGCCGCGTGGGACCGTCTCGAGAAGGCCTATGCCGCCGAGGAGCGCGTCGAGGGCGCCATCTTCGGTCGCGTCAAGGGCGGCTTCACCGTCGACCTCGGCGGTGCCGTGGCCTTCCTGCCGGGCTCCCAGGTCGATGTCCGCCCGGTGCGCGACGCCGGCCCGCTGATGGGCCTCAAGCAGCCGTTCCAGATCCTCAAGATGGACCGTCGCCGTGGCAACATCGTTGTCTCGCGCCGCGCGATCCTCGAGGAGAGCCGCGCCGAGCAGCGCGCCGAGGTCATCGGCAAGCTGAACGAGGGCGATGCCGTGGACGGCGTGGTCAAGAACATCACCGAGTACGGCGCCTTCGTCGACCTCGGCGGCGTTGACGGCCTGCTGCACGTCACCGACATGGCCTGGCGCCGGGTCAACCACCCATCCGAGATCCTGTCGATCGGCGAGACCGTCAAGGTGCAGGTCATCAAGGTCAACAAGGAAACCCACCGCATCAGCCTCGGCATGAAGCAGCTGCAGGAAGATCCGTGGAACCTGGTCGCGGCGAAGTACCCGCTGGCCTCGGTCCACAGCGGCCGCGTCACCAACATCACCGACTACGGCGCCTTCGTGGAGCTGGAGCCGGGCGTCGAAGGCCTGGTCCACGTCTCGGAAATGAGCTGGACCAAGAAGAACGTCCATCCCGGCAAGATCGTCTCCACCTCGCAGGAAGTGGACGTCATGGTGCTGGAGATCGATCAGGCGAAGCGCCGCGTGTCGCTGGGCCTGAAGCAGACCATGCGCAACCCGTGGGAAGTCTTCGCCGAGACCCACCCCGAGGGCACGCAGGTCGAGGGCGAGGTCAAGAACATCACCGAGTTCGGTCTGTTCATCGGCCTGCCGGGCGAGATCGACGGCATGGTGCACCTGTCGGACCTGTCGTGGGAAGAGCGCGGCGAGGACGCCATCCAGAACTACCGCAAGGGCGACGTCGTCCAGGCGGTCGTCTCGGAAGTCGACGTCGAGAAGGAGCGTATCTCGCTCTCGATCAAGGCGCTGGGCGGCGACAAGTTCGCCGAGGCCGTCGGCGACGTGCGTCGCGGCTCGATCATCACCGTCTCGGTCACCAAGATCGAGGATGGCGGCATCGAGGTCGAGTACGAGGGCATGAAGTCCTTCATCCGCCGCTCCGACCTGTCGCGTGACCGCGCCGAGCAGCGCCCCGAGCGCTTCCAGCCGGGCGACAAGGTCGACGTCCGCGTGACCAACATCGACAGCAAGACCCGTCGTCTGGGCCTGTCGATCAAGGCGCGCGAGATCGCCGAAGAGAAGGAAGCGGTCGAGCAGTTCGGCTCGTCCGACTCGGGGGCGTCGCTGGGCGACATCCTCGGCGCCGCGCTCAAGGGCGGCGACAAGTAAGACCCGCGCCCGCCCCCCGCGGGCAGGCGCAAGGACCCGACCCCGTCGCCGCAAGGCGGCGGGGTTTTCCGTTTCATCCTGCAATCGGCGGGTTTTGGACCGTTCCTGCGGGCGCGCGAGATTTCGCTTGCGCGGTATGGGTTTACGTTTCCCAATGCAGGGAAATCGGCTTATAGTCGGGTCCGACGTGTGTACGGGTGTCTGGGGCGCAGCGCGGGAGGGTGAGAAGGTTGATCCGGTCCGAACTCATTCAGATCATCGCCGAGGAGAATCCGAGGCTCTCGCAGCGCGACGTGGAACGCGTGGTCAACACCGTCTTCGACGAGATCGTCGAGGCGATGGCGCGCGGCGACCGGGTCGAGTTGCGCGGTTTCGGTGCCTTTTCCGTGAAGTACCGTGACGGCCGCATCGGGCGGAACCCCCGCACCGGCGAGGCCGTCGAGGTCGAACCCAAGGCCGTGCCCTTCTTCAAGACCGGAAAACTGCTGCGTGACCGCCTCAACGACGGTGACGGCGGCGACGACGACGAATGAGATCCCCGATGATCCGCTGGATGAAACTCGGCTTCCTGGCGCTGCTTGCGGTTGTCCTTCTGACCGTGGCGCTGGCGAATCGGCAGACCGTCACCCTCAGCCTGCTGCCGCCCGACATGGCGCATTTTGCCGGGCTGACGTGGTCGGTCGAGATGCCGCTGTTCCTGGTGATCGTGCTCGGCATCGTGGCGGGCCTGCTGATCGGCTTCGTCTGGGAGTGGCTGCGCGAGCACCGTCACCGCGTCACCGCCGCCGAGCAGAGCCGCGAGGCCCGCAAGCTGAAGCGCGAAGTCGAGGCGCTGAAGTCCGACAAGCGCCGCGCCCGCGGCGAGGATGACGTGCTGGCGCTGCTGGAAGACGGCGCGCGCTGAGCGGATGCCCCCCGTTGCCGTGAAGATCTGCGGGCTGACCCGCCCCGAGGACGTGCAGGCCGCTGCCGCCGCCGGGGCAGCCTATGCCGGGTTCGTGTTCTTCCCGAAGTCGCCGCGCCACCTCGAGATCGCCGCCGCGCGCGCGCTGGCACCCGAGGCGCCGCCGGGCCTCTGCAAGGTGGCGCTGGTGGTGGATGCCGAGGATGCGCTGCTCGATGCGATCACCGGGCAGGTGGCGATCGACATGCTCCAGCTGCACGGCCACGAAAGCCCCGAGCGCGTCGCCGCGATCCGCGCCCGCAGCGGGCTGCCGGTGATGAAGGCGGTCGGCATCGCCGAGGCCGCCGACCTCGCGGCGCTGGAGACCTACGCCAAGGTGGCCGACCAGCTTCTGGTCGACGCGAAGCCGCCCAAGGGCGCGGCGCTGCCGGGCGGCAACGGCCTCGCCTTCGACTGGCGGCTGATCGCGAACCGGCGCTGGCCGGTGCCGTGGATGCTGGCGGGCGGCCTGACGCCCGCGAGCGTGGGCGAGGCGATCGGGCTGACCGGCGCGCGGCAGGTCGATGTGTCCTCGGGGGTGGAATCGGCCCCGGGCGTGAAGGATGCCGCGCAGATCGCGGCCTTCTGCGCCGCCGCCGGCGTGTCGCGGGCCGTGCCGCGCCTCTGACCGCTCAGCGGGACAGGTAGAGGATGTCGAAGTCGCTCTCGAGCAGGGGCAGGGGCATCAGCAGGCGCGCGCGGTTTGGCCCCATCTGCTCGAACAACCCGACCTGCGCGATGGTCTGGCCCGGCTCGACCGGGGTCTGGTCGTCGGGCGGCAGGGCGTCGTAGCGCACCGCCGGGCCGCCGCTGACATAGCCCACGCCGGTATAGAGCGCGCCGCCCTCCTGCGGGGTCAGGGTCCCGATCTGGCGCTGCGATCCGGTGGTCTTCTCCAGAACCCAGCCCCCGGTGCCGTCCGGGGTGATGCGGCAGGCGAAATTGCCATAGGCCACCAGCGGCAGGAAGCCGCCCAGCTTCAGCGTCCGGCACTGCCAGTCGCCGGCCGGGTCCAGCGGTCCCGGCGCCCCGGCCAGGGCGGCGGTCAGGACAGCGAGGTCCTCGCGCGGGCCCTCGGCAAAGGCGCCCTTCAGGGCACGGCCGAGGGTGGCGTCGAGCGCCTCCAGCCGCGCGATGTCGGGCAGGCGCGGGGCCTCCGCGAGGGCGGGCAGGGCGAGGAGCGGGGCCGCGAGGGCAAGGGCGATGAACCGGCGCATGGACCCGCAGGCTAGGGCCGGTTTCGGGGCTTGGGAAGCGGGGCGTCAGGAGAATGTTAACCCTGATCCGGGTATCGCGGGACCATGATGCTGCCGGATCACATGACGCCCGAGCTGTGGCTCGACCAGTTTCTCGGATCTTCCGTCGCGATGAAGGGCGGGGTGGTGCGCCGCCAGATCCGGGATGTCGAGCGGATCGTCGGCTGGGCGCCCTATCTCGAGGAGGTCGAGCGCCGCGGCTTCCAGGCCGTGGTGAACGCGCGGCACGTGGTGGTATTCTGCAACCGCCAGCGCATCCGCCGGGTGGTCTAGGTCGTGAACCCATAAACAGGATTCCTCAAGCTTCCGGGGTGTGATTCACTTTCCGAAAGCGGAGGTGCTTCATGTCAGGCAGGCACGATCTGACGGATGCGGAATGGGCGGTGATCGCGCCG
>JAUHZL010000479.1 GCA_030425945.1 Alphaproteobacteria bacterium
GGCCGAAGGCGGCGTCCTCGTTCGGGAAGCCGAGGCTCTCGGCGGTCGGCCAGACCTCGGCCACCTTGTCGGTGGTCACGCCCGGCTTGATCATCGCGATCGAGGCGTCGATCCACTCGCGCGCCTTCACGTAGGCGTCGTTCTGCGCGGGCGTCGCGCGGCCGACGTTGAAGGTGCGGTAGTAGCAGGTGCGATAGCCCTGGTAGGACTGGAGAATGTCGAAGAAGCACTGGTCGCCGGGCCGGATCAGCCGGTCGGTGAAGTTGTGCGGGTGCGGGTTGCAGCGCTCGCCCGAGATCGCGTTGATCGCCTCGACGTCGTCCGAGCCCATCTCGTAGAGGAGCTTGTTCGACAGCGCGACGATGTCGTTCTCGCGCACGCCCGGTTTCAGTTCCTCGTAGATCATGTGGTAGACGCCATCGACCATGCTGGCCGCCTGCGTCAGAAGCTGGATCTCGTCCCAGTTCTTGATCTCGCGCGCCGCCAGCATGATCTGCTGGCCGTCGACGACCTTGATGCCCTCTTCCTGCAGCGCGTGGAACATCGCGGTCTCGGCATAGTCGATGCCCACCGGCATGTCGGCCATGCCGGCGTCCTTGATGAGCTGGGCGATCATCTTGGCGTATTTGCGCATCAGGCCGAACTCGGGCGGGATGGTGCCGCGCATGCCGACGACGCCGGCGAGGCAGTGGTCGGGCTCGAGCCAGTCGGAATAGCGCTGGTGGTGGACGGCGGCCGAGCCGAAGTCCCAGACATAGGGGCTGTCGTCGCCGGTCAGCAGGCAGAAGCGGCACATCTTGTCCCGCTCCCACTCGCCGATCTTGGTGGCCGAGACATAGCGGATGTTGTTGACATCGAACAACAAAAGCGAGCCCGCCTGCGAGTTCTGCAGCGACTGGCGGGTGCGCGCGAGGCGGTAGCGGCGCAGCCGGTCATGGTCGATGCGGCGTTCGAAATCGACCGAGCCGTGGCCCCAGGCGGGCAGGCGGTCGCGCCACTCCCAGTTGGGCTCGAGGTCTTGGGGCGTCAGCAAATTCGGCATCAGGGCGCGGGTCATGGCAGGGGTCCTTTCAAGCGCCTCGGGGCCGGACTGCGGGTCCGGCAGCGCGTCGGCGGGTCGTCGGTTTAACGTCGGTATCGCGTCGGTATCGTGTCGGTGCGCCCGGCCGCGCGGCCCCGAGGCCGCCCGCCGGGCGCGCCCGGGTCACTGGATGCACCAGCCTCCATCGATGTGGATCATCTGGCCGGTCATGTAGTCGCTGTCGGAACTGGCGAGGAAGGCGGCGGTGCCCTTCACGTCGTCCGGGTAGGAGACGCGCTTGATCTGCAGCGCGTCGCGCACGATGTCGTCGTAGGCCTGGCCTTCGCGCTCCTTGAAGCCGATCTCGATCAGGTCCTTGTCGAGCTGTTCCCAGAGCGGGGTGACCACGACGCCGGGCGCGTAGCCGTTCACGGTGATGCCGTGCTCGGCCAGCGCCACCGCGCCGCAATGCGTCAGCGCGAGGCAGCCGTATTTCGAGGTGCAGTAGACGGTCACGTCGACCAGCGGCTTGCGGGAGGCGATCGAGCCGACGTTGATGATCTTGTAGGGGTAGTCGCGCTTGCCCTGGGCGATCATCTGGCGCGCGGTCTCCTGCATGCCGAGCCACATCGCCTTGGTGTTGACGTTCATGATCATGTCCCAGTTGTCTTCATCGATATCCATGAAGAACCGGGGCT
>JAUHZL010000106.1 GCA_030425945.1 Alphaproteobacteria bacterium
TCCTCTTCTTCCGCATCCTCGACCTCGCGGGGCCCGCGACCCTCAGCCTCGTGACGCTGCTGATCCCGGTCTCGGCGACCGGCCTCGGCTGGGCGGTGCTGGGCCAGAGCATCGGACCGGGCGAGCTGGCCGGCGCGGCGCTGATCGGTCTCGGCCTCGCGGTGATGGACGGACGGCCGGTCGCGCTCTTGCGCCGGACGCTCGGACGGGCGAAAACCGGGGCATGAGCCATCAGGACAAACCCCTGCTCGGCATCCTCCTGATGCTCGGCTTCTGCCTGACCGCGCCCTTCGCGGACGGTCTGGCCAAACTCGCCGGGGCGGTCGTGCCCGTCGGGGTCGTGCTGCTCGCGCGATTCGCGATGCAGGTGGTGATCATGGGACCGCTGACGCTGGCGCTCGGTCTGCCGTGGCGGATGCGCGGGCGGGTGCTGCGCCTCGTGGTGATCCGGACCGTGCTGCATATCCTCGGCGTCGGCACGATGTTCACCGCGCTCCTGTTCCTGCCGCTGGCCGAGGCCATCGCCATCGCCTTCGTGATGCCCTTCCTGATGCTGCTGCTGGGCAAGTTCGTGCTGGGCGAGGAGGTCGGTCCCCGCCGCCTGATCGCCTGTGTCGTCGGCTTCATCGGCACGCTGATGGTCGTGCAGCCCACCTTCGCCGAGGTCGGCTGGCCCGCGCTCCTGCCGCTGGGCGTGGCGGTGATCTTCGCGCTCTTCATGCTGGTGACGCGCCAGATCGCCCGCGAAACCGACCCGATCGCCCTGCAGGCCGTCTCCGGCGCGATGGCGGTGGTGATCCTGACGCTGGGCATGGGCCTCTTCGGCACCGGGGCCTTCGCGCTGCAGATGCCGGATGCTGACTACTGGGGGCTTCTGGTCGCCATCGGCGCGGTCGGCTCGCTCGGGCACCTGCTGATGACATGGTCGCTGCGCTTCGCGCCCTCGGCGACCCTCGCCCCGATGCAGTACCTCGAGATTCCCTTCGCCACCCTGATCGGCTGGCTGATGTTCCGCGACCTGCCGAACGGGCTGGCGGCGGCCGGGATCATGGTGACCGTGGGCACCGGGCTCTACATCGTCTGGCGCGAACGGGTCTCGGCGCGCGGGCCGCACCCGCTGCCCGCCGAGACGCCCGACCCATGACCGCGCCGACCCTGCGCCCGCCCGGGACCGGCGCCGACTGGGACGCCATCGCCGATCTTTGCCGCGATTACCGGCGCTTCCTGTTCGAGGCGAACCCGCCCGCCCGGGCGATGCTGGAGCGCTTCTACCCGGAAGCCGCCTACGAGGCGCTGATGGCCGACCTGCCGCGCCTGCACGTCGCCCCGGAGGGCTTCGCCCTGCTGGCCGAGGCGGAGGGCCGCGCGCTCGGCTGCGGCATGTTCCGCCGCCACGACGCCGCCCGGGTCGAGATCAAGCGGGTCTACGTCGCGCCGGAGGGGCGCGGCACCGGCCTCGGACGGGCGATCATGGAGGGCCTGCTGGCCGAGGCGCGCGCCCGGGGCAACGCGGGCGTGCTGCTCGACACGATGCATGTGCTGACGCCCGCCGCCACGCTCTACGAAGCCCTGGGCTTCACCCGGCGCGGGCCCTATCTCGACGGCCATGCCGGAACCGAGGATGTCGTGCGATGCTACGAACTGACCTTCTGAGCGCCGATCAGGTCATCGCGACCCTCGGGCTGGAGCCGCACCCGGAGGGCGGGCATTACCGCCAGACCTGGATCGCGCCCGCCGAGGGCGACGCCCGCGCGGCCGGCACCGCGATCTACTTCCTGCTGAAGGCGGGCGAGGCCAGCCACTGGCACCGCGTCGACGCCGCCGAGATCTGGCTCTGGCACGCGGGCGCGCCGCTGACCCTGTCGCTGGCCGCGACCGAGGCCGGTCCCGCCACCGACCACCTGCTGACCCCGGACCTTGGCGCGGGCCGCCCGCAGGCGGTGGTGCCGAAGGACTGGTGGCAGGCCGCGCGCAGCGAGGGCGACTGGACGCTGGTGTCCTGCATCGTCGCCCCGGCCTTCCGCTTCGAGGGCTTCGAGCTGGCCCCGCCGGGCTTCGACATCCCGCGCGGATGAGCGGGGCGCGCGACCACGCGGCGTTCCTAGCCATCCTGCCCGCCGCCGAGAAGGTGCGCCTGACCGGGCGGTCGGACCGCGCTGGCCTCGTCCATCTTGCCGGGCACCTGGGGCTGATCGCGCTGACCGGCACCGGGATCGTGCTGCGGGTGCCGGGCTGGCCGCTCTTGCTGCCGCTGCACGGGGTGGCGCTGAGCTTCCTCTTCACGCTGGCGCATGAATGCACCCACCGCACGCCCTTTGCCCGCGACCGGCTGTCGGACATCGCGGGCACGCTGGCGGGCGCGGTGCTGATCCTGCCCTTCCAGTGGTTCCGGGCCTTTCACCTCGCCCATCACCGCTGGACCAACCTGCCCGGGCAGGACCCGGAACTGGAGGGTGCGAAGCCCGCGACCCTGCGGGACTGGCTGTGGCATGTCAGCGGCCTGCCCTACTGGCGCGCGCAGATCGCGCTGCTGGTCCGGCTGGCGCTGGGGCGCGAACGGGCGCCCTACCTGCCCACGCGCGCCCTGCCCCGAATGCGGACCGAGGCGCGGGCGCTGCTCCTCGTCTACGCGCTGGCGCTTGGCTCGCTCGCCGTCTCGCCGCTGGTCCTGTGGCTCTGGATCGTGCCGATGCTGCTGGGCCAGCCGGTCCTGCGGCTCTACCTGCTGGCCGAGCACGGCGACTGCCCGCCGGTCGCCGACATGCTGCAGAACACCCGCACCACCTGGACCAGCCGCGCGGTGCGGTTCCTCGCGTGGAACATGCCCTACCACGCGGAACACCATGTCTTTCCCGCGGTGCCCTTCCACCGCCTGCCCGAGCTGTCGCGGCAGATGCGCGGCTGGCACGGGGTGACGGCGGAGGGCTATGCCGCCTTCACCCGCGCCTATCTCGACCGCAGGCGCGACACGCGGGACGATCACCGAGACTGATCCGGCCCGCCACCAGAAAGCATTGGTGCCGGCCCGCCCTTGGGTCTAGAGGATCGGGGCAACCGAACGAGCCCCCCGATGACCGATACCCCCGCCGCCGCCCCTGCCCCGACCCCCGCGAGCGGCGACAGCCCGCGCGGCCTCGCCTTCGCCCTGACCGCCTATTTCCTGTGGGGCGCGCTGCCGCTCTACATGAAGGCCCTGTCGCACATTCCCGCGGTGGAGGTCGTCGCCCACCGCGTCGTCTGGTCGGTGCCCGTGGCGCTGGCGGTGCTGCTGATTCTCGGGCGCACCCGCGACCTGCGCGCGGCCCTGACCCAGCCGCGCACGCTGGCGATGGCGGCGCTGACGGCGGTGCTGATCTCGGTCAACTGGGGCACCTATGTCTGGGCAATCGGGGCGGGACGCGCGCTCGACACCGCGCTCGGCTATTACATCAACCCGCTCTTCTCGGTCGTGCTGGGTGCCATCGTGCTGAAGGAGCGCCTCAGCGGGCTGCAATGGGCCGCCGTCGCCCTCGCCGCCACCGCCGTGGGGGTTCTGACCTACGAGAGCGGCGAGTTGCCCTGGCCCGCGCTGGTGCTGACCGTGTCCTGGGGGCTCTACGCCTTCTTCCGCAAGACCCTGCCGGTCGGCCCGAACCAGGGCTTCACGCTGGAGGTGCTGCTGCTCTTCCCGGCGGCGCTGGCCTATCTCGGCTGGGTGACGCTGACCGGCGACGGCATCTTCTTCACCGGCACCTGGACCGACACCGCGCTGCTGGTCGGCTGCGGCGTCGTCACCGCCGGGCCGCTGATGATCTATGCCAACGGCGCGAAGCTCCTGCGGCTGTCGACCATCGGCATCCTGCAATACATCGTGCCGACGCTGATCCTGCTGACCGCCGTCTTCATCTTCGGCGAGCCGTTCGGCCCGGCGCGCGCCATCGCCTTCCCGATGATCTGGGCGGCGCTGGCGCTCTACACGGTGTCGCTGGTGCGCGGGCTCAACCGACGCGGCTGATCGTGCCGCCGCCGACCGCCGCTGCGACGCCCGTGGTGCCGGGGGCCGAGGTCGGCAGTCCGCCCGCCACCCGGACGGCGAGATAGGCGAAGGCCTGCGCTTCCATCAGGTCGCCCGCAACGTCGAGGGCCTCGACCGGCTCGACCGCGATCCCCGTCGCGCGGGTCAGCGCCGCCATCAGTGCCGCGTTGCGCCGCCCGCCGCCGGTCACGAAGAGGCGCCGGGGCGGGGTCGCAAGCTGGGTCAGCCCGACCGCCACGGCGCCTGCCGCACAGGCCGCGAGCGTCGCCAGCGCATCGGCATCGCCGAGATGCGCCACCCCGTCGGCCAGCGCGGGAAAGCCGTTGCGGTCCAGCGACTTCGGCCCGATCCTTGAGAAATACGGCGAACGCAGAAAGGCCGCCACGACATCGGCATCCGCCGTCCCGGCCGCCGCCAGCGCGCCGTCCCGGTCATAGTCCCCGAGGCCGCGCGCCTGCATCAGGTCGTCCATCGGCGCGTTCGCGGGCCCGGTGTCGAAGGCGATGCAGGCCCCGGGCAACTCGGGCGCGGCGGCGCGCGGATCGAGCCAGGTCAGGTTGCCCACCCCGCCGAGGTTCAGGACGCCGACCGGCTCGGTCAGCCCGGCCCGGCGCGCGCAGGCCCAGTGGTAGAACGGGGCCAGCGGCGCGCCCTGCCCGCCGAGCGCCACGTCCGCCGAGCGGAAATCCCAGACCGTGTCGATCCCCAGCGCCCCGGCCACCCGGGCGCCGTCGCCGGCCTGGTGGGTGCCGCGCCCGCCCGGATCATGTGCCAGCGTCTGGCCGTGGAAGCCCAGCAGGGCGATGTCCTCCAGCCGGTCGCAGATCCCGATGGTGGCGTCCTCGACCACCCGCGCGGCCTCGGCCACCCCGGGCTCGCCCGGCCAGAGACCCAGCGCCGCGCGGAGCGCCGCGCGCTCGGGCCGGGTATAGACGCGGTAGCCGGTTTCGGCGGTCTCGAAGACCTCCACGCCGTCGGTGACGATCACCGCCATGTCGGTGCCGTCGAGCGAGGTGCCCGACATCGTGCCCGCCGCGCGCATCGGCCTCGGCCGCTCGCTCTTTCCCTTCACGCCCGCCCCCGTTATAGACCGCGCGACGCCGACAATGGACCGCCCCCTGATGACCTACCAGCCCAAATCCGACTTCCTGCGCGTGATGACCGAGCGCGGGTTCCTCGCGGACTGCACGGACCTCGCGGGCCTCGACGAGGCCTGCCGGACCGGGGTCGTGCCCGGCTATATCGGGTTCGACGCGACCGCCAAGTCGCTGCATGTCGGCAGCCTGATCCAGATCATGATGCTGCGCTGGCTGCAGAAGACCGGCGGCAAGCCGATCGTCCTGATGGGCGGCGGCACCACGAAGGTGGGCGACCCCTCGTTCCGCGCCGACGAGCGGCCGCTGCTGACGCCCGCCCAGATCGACGCCAACATCGACGGCATCAAGCGGGTGTTCTCGGGCTACGTCACCTTCGGCGACGGCCCGACCGACGCCATCATGAAGAACAACGCCGAGTGGCTGGACGACCTGAACTACCTCGATTTCCTGCGCGACATCGGGCGGTTCTTCTCGGTCAACCGGATGCTGAGCTTCGAGAGCGTCAAGAGCCGCCTCGACCGCGAGCAGTCGCTGTCCTTCCTCGAATTCAACTACATGATCCTGCAGGCCTACGACTTCCTCGAACTGCACCGGCGCTACGGCTGCCTGCTGCAGATGGGCGGGTCGGACCAGTGGGGCAACATCGTCAACGGCATCGACCTGACCCGCCGGGTGGTCGAGGGGACGGTCTTCGGGCTGACCTCGCCGCTGCTGACCACCTCGGACGGCAAGAAGATGGGCAAGAGCGCCGACGGCGCGGTCTGGCTGAACGCCGACATGCGCTCGCCCTACGAGTTCTGGCAGTTCTGGCGCAACACGACCGACGCCGACGTGGGCCGCTTCCTGAAGCTCTACACCGAGCTGCCGCTCGACGAATGCGCGCGTCTCGGCGCGCTGGCGGGCTCGGAGATCAACGAGGCGAAGATCCGCCTGGCGAACGAGGTCACCACGCTGGCGCACGGAGCCGAGGCGGCGCGCGCGGCCGAGGCCACCGCCCGCGAGGTGTTCGAGAAGGGCGGTGCGGGCGACGACCTGCCGACCCTGACGCTGAGCGCCGAGGACGTCGCCGACGGCATCTCCTTCGCGCAACTGGTGATCCGCTCGGGCCTCGCGAAATCGGGCAAGGACGCCAAGCGCCTGATCGCCGAGGGCGGCGCGAAGCTGAACGACGAGACCGTCACCGATGCCGGCCTGATGCTGTCGGCCGCCGATCTCGGCGCGCCGGTCAAGCTGACGGCGGGCCGGAAGCGGCACGCGCTGGTGCGGCTGGGCTGAGGCCCGCCGCCCGCCGGGGCCAGACCCCGAGAACATCTGTCATTTCTGTCGGTTATCCACAGATGATGACCTGAATGTTCGATTTGTGTCCTTGCGAGTCAGGGCCCCTGTTTGGCACCGTCCCCTCAGAGATGCTGCCAAGCGTCTCGCCCAACTGGTCACACGCCCCGGCTTCCCCGCTGCCTCGGGAAGCCCCATTACGGGAGGCTGTGTGACGCGCGCGGTCTGTACCTCGCGAAAGGGCGGTCCGGTCCCTGGGGGTCGGGCCGCCCACTTTCGCGGATCTGCCGAGACCTGCGACCGGGGGGCGGTGCCGGATGGGCGCCGCCCCCACGCTGGTCAGGGATCAGTTCTCGCGGACGCTGACGCGGACCATGCGGTCCGGCTGGCCCAGCACCGCGCCATTGGCCCCGGTGCCGCGCTTGATCGCGTCGACCACGTCCATGCCCTCGGTCACGCGCCCGACGACGGTGTACTGCCCGTCGAGGCTGGGCGCCGGGGCGAACATGATGAAGAACTGCGAGTTGGCCGAGTTCGGGTCCTGCGCCCGCGCCATGCCGACGACACCGCGCGCGAAGGGCACGTCCGAGAACTCGGCCGGCAGGTCGGGCAGGTCCGAGCCGCCGCGCCCGGCCTGGCGCATGTCCTGACCGAAGCGGCCGAAGGCCACGTCGCCGGTCTGCGCCATGAAGCCCTCGATGACCCGGTGGAACACCACGTCGTCATAGGCGCCGTCGCGGGCCAGCCCGACGATGCGGGCAACGTGCTGCGGGGCGACCTGCTCCATCATGTCGATGGTGATCGTGCCGTTGGCGCCCTCGCCCGCGATCTCGATGTCGAGATAGGGCCCCGGCGCGTCCTCGCCCGCCACCACCGGCGGGGCGACCTCGGGCTGCTCGCCCGGCAGCGTCGAGTACCACACGCCGACCAGCGCCAGCAGGCCGAGCGCGAAGACCGCGCCCGCGATCAGCTTGTCACGCGACATCGGCCGCCACCTTCACGCTGATCATCCGGTCGGGGGCCGCCGGCGGCTCGCCCCGGGTGATGGCGTCGACATGCTCCATCCCCGCGATCACCCGGCCGTAGACCGTGTACTGGCGGTTCAGGAAATGGTTGTCCTTGAAGTTGATGAAGAACTGCGAGTTGGCCGAGTTGGGGTTCTGGCTGCGCGCCGCGCCCAGCGTGCCGCGGTCATGCGGGATGCCCGAGAACTCGGCCGGCAGGTTCGGCAGGTCCGACCCGCCGGTGCCCGCGAGACGCAGGTTGAATTCCTTTTCCATGTTGCCGTTCTTCACGTCGCCGGTCTGCGCCATGAACCCGTCGATCACGCGGTGGAAGGCCACGTTGTCATAGGCCCCGGCGCGGGCCAGCTCCTTCATGCGCTCGACATGTTTCGGCGCGATGTCGGGCAGCAGCTGGATGGTGACGGTGCCGGACTTCAGTTCCATCAGGATGGTGTTCTCGGGATCGGTGATCTCGGCCATGCGGGCCTCCTTCGGCAGAATGTTCGGCGCGACCCTATTGCGCTGGCATGACCGGGACAAGCCGCGCTAGGACGGGGCGACACCCAAAAGAGAGGGAGCGGACGATGGGCTGGAAGACGCTGGACGAGATGGACCTTCAGGGCAGGCTGGTGCTGACGCGGGTGGACATCAACGTCCCCGTCGAGGCCGGGCGCGTGACCGACGCCACCCGGATCGAGCGCATCGTGCCCACCCTGCGCGATATCCTCGCCAAGGGCGGCCGCCCGGTCCTGCTGGCGCATTTCGGCCGCCCGAAGGGCAAGCCGGTGCCCGAGATGAGCCTGCGCGTCACCCTGCCCGCGCTGGAAGCCGCGCTGGGACAGCCCGTCACCTTCATCGAGACGCCGACCCGCGCCGATCTCGACGCCCTGCCGGAGGGGGCCGTCGCGCTGATCGAGAACACCCGCTTCACCCCGATGGAAGAGGCCAACGACCCGAAGATGGCCGCCTTCCTCGCCTCGCTCGGCGATGTCTACTGCAACGACGCGTTCTCC
>JAUHZL010000107.1 GCA_030425945.1 Alphaproteobacteria bacterium
TGGCGCTCTACCTGCACAAGGGCGACGAGATCGAGACCCAGCACCTCGTCGCGGCGATGTCCGAGGTGGACCAGCGCGCGAGCGACGGCAGCATCATCCCGCGCTTCGTCGGCTTCTCCGACAACCGCGATTTCTTCTACCTTCTGCGCAAGGAGTGAGACCCATGTCCCGATCCGTGCTTGGCGGCCTCGCCGTCGCGCTGGTTCTCGGCCTCGGCCTCGGACCGCTGGCGGCCCCGGCCCAGACCCTGCAACAGAACAACGAGGCGATGTTCCGCCAGATGCAGGAGGTGCGCGGCGTCTCCTCGGCGACCATCGCGCGGGTGCGGGCGATCTTCGAGCGCTCGCCTGTGATCGGGCAAGGCAACCCCGCCGTTACCCGCCACCCGCTGACCCCGAAAGAGGCCGCCGCCCGGATGGGGGGCACCGTCGCCTCGGTCCAGCGCAGCTATCGCAACGCGACCTACGAGCGGATCTGCGGCGGGCGCTACCGGGTGCCGCTCTACGATCCGGCGACGCAGCGCCCGCAGGATGCCAAGGTCTGCGTCGACATGTTCGAGTATCCGAACGTCCCGCTGGCCTATCCGGTGGTCTGGGTCTCGGCCGCCGAGGCCGCCGCGATCTGTGCCGCCGAGGGCGGCCGGATGGGCGACGCGCACGAGTGGGAGGGCGCTGCGGCGGGCCAGTTGCTGCCGCCCGATTACCCGTTCGACCAGATCCGGGGGCTCGGCGCCTCGGCCGCGGTCAACCGGATGCGCTCGATCCACAACACCCGCTATGCTTCGACGCGCGGCGTCTACTCGATCGGGGCGTGGCGCAGCGGCGTCTGCGCGACCGGCAGCTTCAAGACCGGCGGCTGCAACGGCGGCAGCTTCCGGGGCTGCGGCTCGAACACCTACCCGGCGGGCAGCTTCCCGTCCTGCCACAGCCCGCTGCAGGTCTACGACATCGACGGCAACGCAGCCGAGCACATGAACCTGCCGCTGTCCGAGGACCAGATGGCCAGCCGCGGATCGACCACGCTGGGCGTGACCGAGATGAAGGGCTCGTGGTTCATCTGGGACACCATCCGGGCGCATGAGCACTGGGCCCGCTGGCGTGCACCGTTCTGGCACGGGACGCGGGTGCTGAGTTCGGCCAGCCACTCGAACTACCACCTCGGGTTCCGCTGCTTCCACGACGTGCGCTAGGCGGACCTCACCGGACCGGTTTGACGGGGGGCTCCTGCGGTGCGGGGGCCCTTTTCGTGTGCGGTGGGTGGGGCGAAGGTGGTGGCGGCTTCATGGGTCTGGGGGGGGCGCTGTTCGCATGGCGCTGAGCGACCCCGGTGCGACGGGGGGCGGCGTCGGTGAGATGGGGGGTAAGTTTCGGGCGGCGCGCCTTCTTCCCGTCCGCGCTTGCGGGACGTATCCGGGACCCGGCGGGACGCTGGCCTGCCCTTGTGCGACAGCCTCGGGGATCAGCTCGGCCGGGGAGCCTCGTCCCTGTCCCGCCACCGGCATGCGTGTCCCGCGTCCTGCCAGACGCCGCCTATGGCCAAGGCGACGGCTGCGCGGGCTCGGCTCCGTCTGGCGCAAGCCTCGGCCCGGGAGCCTCGTCCGTGTCCGGGTGCTGCATGGAGCGCTCCGGTTCCCGCGAGCAAAGACCTGTCTCCGGTGCGTCGGCTGTGCGGGAATGGCCCGGTCGGGCGCAGGCGAAGGTCGCCGACCCGCATTCCCGCTTACGCGGGGCCTCAGCGCAGTTGGGCCACGCGGGCGGTCTGGCTGGTCAGGACGCCGTCGTCGTTCAGCAGCCCGGCATAGCGGGCGTCGGTCAGCAGCGCGCTCAGGTCGACCGAGCGGCCGTTCAGGAAGGCGGTGCGGCTGACGAGGCGGATGCCGTGGCTGTAGTCGGCGTAGCTGGCGCCGTGCACGGTCGAGAGCGGCTGGATCGCCTGCCCGTTGGTGCGGTGCCAGCCGTAGATCGCGACCCGGCCCGGCGCGCTGCCGAGGCGGTTGGTCAGCACGATGTCCTTCTTGATCCCGGCCACCAGCAGCCCGTCGCGCGCGCCGGCCTGCGCCAGCTGGGCGTCCACGGTGCGGTCGTGGCGCAGGAAGTAGTCGGTCGAGGACATCTGCGCCCCGGCGGGCATCGGCTGCGGCGCGACCCGGACCGAGGCCTGCCGGTAGATCGCGTCCACCATGCGCTTGGTCGGCAGGATCATGTCGAAGGCGTCCGCCACCTGCAGCGCCCCGGCGAGGCCGAGCGGCACGCGGACACTGTCGCGGTCCGAGCCGATGGCGAGGTAATCGGGGGTCACGCAGACGGTGATCTCGGCCTGACCGGCGGCGGTCATGCCCTGGAAGCGGACCGGGCGCAGGTCGCGGAAACTGTCCGGCACGTTGCCCTGCAGGGCGGCGCGCACGATGGCGGCGTCGCGGGTCCCGCCCGAGGCGTTCATCAGCCCGCCGATGAAGGCGGTGCCGTCCGGCATGTTGCCGCGGCGGCGCGGGATCTCGCGCGACAGGCGGCTGGAGCAGGGATTCGGTCCGGTCGCGGCGGGGCCGAGGCGCAGGATCGGCGCGGGCGTGCTGCGTTCGGGCACCAGGATATCCTCCGTCGCGTCGGCGCGGGCGACCTGCACCGTCGCGGCCTGCGGGGCCGTGGGCGGGGCGGCGGGACGGCTGGCGCGGGCGACGATCTGCGCGATGTCGCGCGGCCGGGCCGTGGGGCGCGGCGAGGTCAGGACACCGGTTTCGGGCAGGGCGGCGACAACCTCGGTCGCGGGTGCGTCCGTCGTGTCGTCGGCGAGGGCCGCGGGCCGGGGCGGCGGCGCGGGCACGAAGTCGATATCGTCGCTGGTCAACGCGCTGGCCAGCACGACGGGGGTCTCGGTCGGTGCCGGTGTCGCGTCGGGCGCGGCGGCGAGGTCGGTGACCGGGGCCTCGGTGCGGGCCGGGCGCGGCGGCGGGGCGACGCGGGCCAGCAGCGGTTCGTCGAAGGCGGGGCGCAGAGGGGCGAGCGGGCCCTGCACCGGGGCGAGGGCCACGACGGGGGCGTTGCGCACGTCGTCCGGCGCGATGCGCAGGAGCAGCCCGACCCCGGCCGTGACCGACATGGTTGCGGACACCGCGAAAACGGCGGCCACCGACAGGGGAACGTCTGTCAGGCGCAGCGCATCGCAGGCACGTCGGGCCTGCACGCCGAGGGTATAGGCGAAGCTCATGTCTGTTTCCCTACGCCCAACCTCCTAACAAAACAATCACGCCACCCTTGACAGCGGCGAAAGGGCAGAATTTGAGCGTATATCCGCCCATTCCACTACCTGTGGATATCCCGCGCAGGGCGGTTTGCGGCCCGGATCAGAGCTTGGTGCGCTTGAAGACGGGCTCGGGGACGGCGCGGATGATCGCCATGATCCAGCGCCAGACCGGGCGGACCCAGACCGTGTTGCGGCGCTTCGCGACGGCGGTGCGGATCGCCGCGGCGACCTCGTCGGGCTGCGCGGTCAGCTTCTCGGGCAGGTCGAGCCCCTCGGTCATCGCGGTGGCGACGAAGCCCGGTTTCACCGTCACGACATGCACGCCGGTCGGAGCGAGGCGGTGCCGCATCCCGTCGAGGAAGGCGGTGAACCCGGCCTTGGCCGAGCCGTAGACATAGTTCGACTGCCGCCCGCGCTCGCCCGCGACGGACGAGATGCCGACGAGCACGCCCGAGCCGCGCGCGGCCATGGCGTTGGCGAGATGGGCGAGGATGCTGGCCGGTCCCTCGAAGTTCGAGCGCAGGACGAGCGTGGCCTTTTCGGGGTCGGCGACGCTCTCGGCCTGGTCGCCCATGTAGCCGACGGCGCAGACCGCGACCTGCGGCAGCTCCGGCAGGCGCGACAGGAAGGCGGCGTGCGACGCGGTGTCGAGCGCGTCGAAGGCGTGCAGGCTGACCGGCACGCCGTAGCGGGTTTCGAGATCGGCGCGGTCTTCGGTCAGCCGCTCGGGGTGCCGCGCGGCCAGCTGGATCGGGTGGCCGTCGGCGGCGAAGGCCCGGGCGGTGGCGCGCGCCATGTCCGAGCCTGCCCCCAGCAGCAGGACCGCGCCCTTGCCCGCGCTCACAGGCCGAGCCTTTCGGACTGGGCCGAGGTGAAGCGGGCCGCGCGCCCGGTCTCGCGCCGCCAGGCCGCGAAGGCCTCGGCGCGGGGATCGGCCTCGGCCAGCGTGGCGCGGTCGAGGCGGGCGTCCTTGGCGAGGTAGAAGCGCCCGCCGTGGGCGACGGTTACGCGGTCGAGGTCGCTCATCAGGCGCAGGCTCCTGTCGTTCACGGGCATGTCGAGAGCCAGCGTATACCCCTCCATCGGGAAGGAAAACCGTCCCTCCCCCGGCCCGAAGCGTTTGAGGACCGACAGGAACGAGGCCTGTCCGGCCGCCGTGATCCGGGTCAGCAGTTCGGTCAGCCCGGCCTGCGCGGTGGACAGCGGCAGGGCGCACTGGAACTGCAGGAAGCCGCGCCGCCCGTACATCCGGTTCCAGTTTCCGATGGCGTCGAGCGGGTAGAAGTAGCTGTCCCAGTCCACGAGGTGCTCGCCCGACTTGCGCGCGCCCAGCCGGTAGTAGAGCGCGTTGAAGGCGCCGACCGTGTACCGGTTGAGTGTGAAGCCGGGCAGGTCGAACGGCACCTGCAGGCGCTGGCGGCGGGCGGTCACCGGGCGGTCGCGCAGGCGGACCGGCACCGCTTCGCGGGGCGCGTGGTGGCCCAGCATCACCAGCGCGCGGCCCATGTGCGGGCCCTCGGTCGAAGCGTCGATCCACGCGACCGAGTAGGGCGCGTCGGCGTTCGCCTCGAACGCGTCGAGCGCGGCCTCCAGCGAGGGCGCCGGGATCGTACGTTGCAGGATCCAGCCGGTCTCGACCGGGCGCAGGCGGATCGCGGCGCGCAGGATGACGCCGGTCAGGCCCATGCCGCCGAGCGTCCAATCGAAGAGGTCCTCGCCCGGTGTCGTGCGGGTCACGGTGCCGTCGGGACCCATCACCTCGACCCAGTCGACGCAGGCGCGGAAGCTGCCATCGCAGTGGTGGTTCTTGCCGTGCACGTCCGCCGCGATGGCGCCGCCCAGCGTCACGAAGCGGGTGCCGGGGGTGACCATCGGGAACCAGCCGCGCGGCAGGAACGCCTCGATCACGTCGGCCAGCAGGACACCCGCTTCCGCAGTCAGCTGGCCTGTGGCGGGGTCGAAGGCCAGCATCCGGTCCATGCCGCGCATGTCGAGCGTCAGGCCCGCGTTCAGCGCACTGTCGCCGTAGGCCCGGCCGTTCCCGCGCGCGATCAGCGGCGCCTCGGCGACGGCGCGGGCGACATCCTGCTCCGAGCGGGCGCGGACCACGCGGCAGTCCCGGCGCGGGAAGCGCCCCCATCCCGAAATCCGCGTCATTGCGCGCCCCCGGTCCGGAACACGTAGCGCCGGTCGAGTTCGTATTTCACGAGGTAGCCGACACCGAGGCCCAGCACCGCGCCGGTCTCGCGCCAGAGGTCGGTGCCGCCGATCAGCCAGAAGGCGGTCTCGGTCGCCCAGAAGATCGCCGTGGTGGCCACGCCCATCAGCGAATAGAGGCCGAACCGCCGGGAATGGGCGGCGAGGCCGGTCGAGCGGTCGTCGAAGATCCAGCGCTTGTCGAGCAGGTATTTCACCACCAGCCCGGCCAGCGTGCCCGCCGCCAGCGCCGCCGCGAAGCGCGGCCCGGTCTCGGGCGTGTCGCCCCACAGCACCAGCCGCTGCACGGCGAGGTTGGCCAGCACCGCGATCCCCGCGAAGCCCGCGTAGCGCAGGATCAGGGCGGTGCGGGTCACAGCAGCACCGCGACGACGAGGACCGTGGCGATCAGCGCGATCACGTTGCGGCTGGCGGGTGCCTTGAGCGCGTAGACCAGCGGATCGTCATGCATCTCGCCGCGCCCGGCGACCAGCACCATGCGGCTGATCCAGTAGAGCAGGAGCGGGCAGATCAGCCACAAGACCTCGGGTTGCGCGTAGCGGCCCGTGGCGAGTTCCTCCTGCACGTAGAGCGCGAAGACCAGCGTCGCGACATAGCCCGACGCGACCGCCATCTGGGTCACCACGGCGCGGTCCTCGACGCGGTAGCCGCGCCGGGTCTCGCGGCGGACCCCGCGCGTGGCGGCCTCGGTCAGTTCCGCCTGCCGCTTCACCGAGGCGAGCGCGAAGAAGATGAAGAGCGAGAACGCCAGCAGCCAGACCGACAGGTCCGCCCCGATCGCCATGCCGCCCGCCACGATCCGCGCGGTATAGAGCATGCCCAGCGTCAGCACGTCGACCAGCGCCAGCCGCTTCAGCTTCACCGAGTAGGTGACGGTGGCGACGAAGTACCCGGCCACCACCGCGAAGAGGGACGCGGACACCAGCGCGGCCAGCGCCAGCGTCGTGCCGGTCGCAACGCGCAGCCGCCCGCTGGCGAAGGGGCGGGTCTTCTTGCGCGGGTGGGTGCGGTCGTCGGCGAGGTCGAGCAGGTCGTTCAGCACGTAGCCGGCCGAGGCGACCGAACTCATCGCGACGAAGGCCATCACGGCCAGGAGAATGCTCTGCGGGTCGGTGATCCGGTCCGGCACGAGCGGCACGAAGACCAGCAGGTTCTTCAGCCACTGGTGCGGGCGCAGGGCCTCCAGCAGCACGCGCGGGGTCGGGCCGTCGGGGTCCGGCGCGGCCTCGGCGGGCAGGGGGCGGGCGGCCACCGTGCTTTCCGGCGCGCCGGTCCCGGTGTCGAGGCAGACGTAGCCTTCGGGTCCGTAGCGCTCGGCCATGAAGCGCAGACGGACCGGGCCGACCAGCGTCCGGGTCTCGTCCGAGCCGTGGACCTCGTCGAAGATGCCGATCTTGGCGGCGATCTGCTCGGCCAGCCGCTGGTCCACACGGGTGATCAGCGCGGTGCGTCCGCCCTGCGCGCGCCAGGCCCGCATCCGGGCGAGGACGTCTTCGGCGGCCTGCACCTCGCGGCTGCGGCTGCCGAGGAAGCGCCGGAGACCGCTGCGGGCCATCAGCTTGCGGACCAGTCTCCAGTCCTCGGCGAGCGTCGCCCAGAACGCCTCGTGCAGGACCTCGCCGTGCAGCGGCAGGGTGCTCAGCCCGACGACCAGAACCGGGCCATCCGCCGCGCCGGGGGCGTCGGACGGGGGTGGTTCGGGCGGGCGGAGGTCCTCGGCCACGGCGCGGTCCAGCCTTTCTGATGTGCCGGGCGGCCCGGCGGCAACGGTTTTCCAGTGAGCTAGCGACTCGGGACTGTGGCGACAAGGCGGAGCGTGCTACCGAAGGGTCAATCGCCGCGCCGTGACGCGTCCGCACCACCGACGAGAGAAGACCCTATCACAATGATCCAGCACCGTTTGACCGCCGTTCTGCTTGGCCTGACCCTTGCCGCCCCGCTGGCGGCACAGACCGACGGGGCGGGTCCCGCCGACGCGCCGACCGCCGCCGGGCCCGTGACCCCGGACGCCGCGCCGGAAGCCCCGGCGACCCCCGAGACCCCGGCCCCCGTGCCCGCCGCCGTGCCGCAGGCCGCCGATGCGCCCGCGCCGCAGGACGCGCCCGAGGCCCCGGCCGATCCCGGTGCGCCCGAGGCGGGGCTGGAGCGGCAGCTCGACCCCGTTGCCGCCGCGCGGGCCGAGGTCGGGGCGGCCCTCGCCTCGTGCCTGGCGCTGACCCGCGATCCGGCGCCGTGTCTGCCCGAGGACGAGGCGGGACGCGCCGCCTTCGACGCGCTGCGCGCCGAGCTTGCCCGGCAGGAGGCCGAGGCCGAAGCGGCGCGGATCGCTGCCGAGGAGGAGGCCGCCCGCCGCGCCGCCGAGGAGGCCGCCCGGATCGCCGCCGAACAGGAGGCCGCCCGCAAGGCCGCGGAAGAGGCGGCGCGCCTTGCCGCCGAGGAAGCCGCGCGCGAGGCGGCCCTTGCCGCGCTGGCCCGCTGCACCGACACCGCGGGTGCGCCCGATGCCCGGATCGCGGTCTCCGCCGATGCCCAGCGGGCCGCGTTGCAGGCGCTGGCGCAGGCGCAGCGGTCCTGTGCCGAGGCGACGCGCGGCGGTCTGCCGGACGACGCGCCCGAGCTGGCCCCGGCGGTGTTCCACCTCGCGACCATCGCGCAGGCGCAGGCGAAGCATCGCGATGCCGTGCGGCTCTATACCCGCGCAGCGGAGGGCGGCGTGATCCCGGCCGAGACCCGGCTGGGCGATTATTACTTCTTCGGCATCGGGCCGATCCGTCCCGACCTCGAGCGCGCGGTCGGTCACTACCAGACCGCCGCGGATGCGGGCGAGGTCGCGGCGCAGACCACGCTGGCGCTGATGTATCGCCTCGGGCGCGGTGTCGCGCGCGATCCGGTCCGGTCGCTGGAGTTGCTGACCGAGGCGGCGGACAGCGGCTACCACTTCG
>JAUHZL010000108.1 GCA_030425945.1 Alphaproteobacteria bacterium
TGCCGGTGACCGACGCCTGGGGCAGCGGGGCCTATGTCACCGCGACGCTGCTGACGCCGGTGGGCGGCGAGGCGCGGATGCCGACGCGGGCGCTGGGCCTTGCCCATGCCGCCGTCGATCCGGGCGACCGGGCGCTGTCGGTCGCGCTCGGCGCGCCCGAGGTGCAGCGCGCGGGCACGCCGCTGGAGATGCGCGTGACCGTCGCGGGTGCCGCGCCGGGCGAGCGGGCCTGGCTGACGCTGGCGGCCGTCGATGTCGGCATCCTGAACCTGACCAGCTTCGCGGCCCCCGATCCGCAGGGGCATTATTTCGGCCAGCGGCGGCTTGGCGTCGGGCTGCGCGACCTCTACGGGCGGCTGATCGATGCGACCGACGGCGCGCTGGGCGCGGTCCGCTCGGGCGGCGACGGCGCGGGCGACGCGCGGCTGGAGGCGCCGCCCCCGACCGAGGACCTGGCGGTGTGGTTCTCCGGCCATGTGCAGGTGGATGCGACCGGACAGGCGACGCTGGTCTACGACCCCGGCCCGTTCAACGGCACCCTGCGGCTGATGGCCGTGGCCTGGACCGCGCGCGGGGTCGGGCAGGCCGCGAGGGACGTGATCCTGCGCGACCCGGTGGTGCTGTCCGCGACGCTGCCGCGCTTCCTCGCCCCCGGCGACGAGAGCGTGCTGCGGCTGGAACTGACCCATGCCGACGGACCGGCAGGCGACGTGGGTATGGGGGTGACGGCCACCGGACCGCTGACGCTGGCCGGGGCCGTGCCGAACCGCGTGACGCTGCCGCCGCAGGGGCGGCAGGTGCTGGAGCTGCCGATCCGCGCCGGAGATGTGGGAGACGGCGACCTGACGGTCGCGCTGCGGCTGCCCGACGGCACGACGACCGAGCGGCAGTTGCGCCTCGGGGTCCGGGCCAACGACCCTGAGGTGACGCGCTCGAGCCGGTTCACGCTGGCGGCCGGGGACACCTTCACCGTGGACCGCGACATCTTCGCGGGCTTCCGGGCGGGCACGGGCCATGCCGTGCTGTCGGCGGGCGCGCTGGCGCGGTTCGATGCGCCCGGCCTGCTGGCCGCGCTCGACCGCTACCCGTGGGGCTGTACCGAGCAGATCACCAGCCGCGCCTTGCCGCTTCTCGACGCGCGTCCACTGGCGCTGGCGATGGGACTCGACGGCGATGCCACGCTGGACGAGCGGTTGCAGCAGGCGATCGGGACGGTGATGACCCGCCAGACTTCCAGCGGCGCGTTCGGCCTGTGGCGGCCCGAGAGCGGGGACCTGTGGCTCGACGCCTATGTGACCGACTTCCTCAGCCGGGCCCGGGCGGCGGGGCTGGCGGTGCCGGATGTCGGCTTCCGCCTCGCCCTCGACAACCTGCGCAACCAGCTGAGCTACGTGCCGGACTTCGACTCCGGGGGGCAGCCGATTGCCTATGCGCTCTACGTGCTGGCGCGCGAGGGGGCCGCGGCGACGGGCGACCTGCGTTACTACGCCGATGTGAAGGCGGACGCGTTCTCGACCCCGCTGGCGCTGGCGCAGCTTGGCGCGGCGCTGGCGAGCTACGGCGACCAGACGCGGGCCGACCGGATGTTCCGGCTGGCGACGCAGCGGGTGGCGGCCGAGGCCGCGCGCCCGCCGGTGACGACGCTTTGGCGGATCGACTACGGCACGGCCCGGCGCGATGCGGCGGCGGTCCTGGCACTGGCGCTGGAGGCGGGCAGCACGGCGGCGGACGAGGCCACGCTGGTGGCCGCCGCGCTGGCGCGTCCGGAGGACCGGCGCTCGACCCAGGAGGCGGTCTGGGCCCTGCGTGCCGCGACCGAACTGGCAACCGCGCCCGAGGCCGGGTTTACCGTCAACGACGAGGCGGTGGACGGGCCGCTGGTGCGGGTGCTGGAACCGGACACCTTCGCACCGCTGGCGATCCGGACCCGCAGCACCCGGGACGAGACGCTGGTGCTGACCACCTTCGGGGTGCCCGAGGTAGCCCCGCCCGCAGGCGGGAACGGCTACAGCATCGACCGGCGCTACTTCACGATGGAGGGCGAGCCGGTCACCCCGGAGCGGGTGCGCGCTGGCGACCGGTTCGTGACGTTGCTGACGGTGCGCCCGTCCGGCAGCCGCGAAGGGCGGCTGATGGTGGTCGACCCGTTGCCGGCGGGCTTCGAGATCGACAACCCGTCGCTGCTGTCGACCGGCGATGTCGCGGCGCTGGAGTGGCTGACGCTGGAGACGACGCCCAGCAACGTCGAGTTCCGGTCCGACCAGTTCCGCGCCGCGGTCGATCACTATGGCAGCCGGGCGTTCCAGCTGGCCTACATCGTCCGTGCCGTGTCGCCGGGCAGCTTCCATCACCCCGCCGCGATGGTCGAGGAAATGTATCGCCCGCACTACCGGGCGGTCAGCGACACCGGGCGCGTGACGGTGGTGCGCTGAGGTGAGGTCCGCCCGGACGCTGCTGCTGGCGGCGGCGCTGCTCTTCGGGGCGGCGCTGGCGCGGGACGGCGTCGATGTCTGGGTGGCGGCGACCGATCTGCCGCCGCTGGTGCCCGAGACCAGCGTCGAGATGCGCGACCGGAGCGGTGTGCTGCTGCGCGCCTACACGGTCGAGGACGGGCGCTACCGGCTGGGGGCGGACCCGGCGGCGGTGGACCCGCTCTACCTCGCCATGCTGCTGACCTACGAGGATCAGCGGTTCCCGGACCACGCCGGGGTCGATCCGCTGGCGATCCTGCGCGCGGCGGGGCAGAGCCTGCGGGCGGGCCGGGTCGTCTCGGGCGGCTCGACGCTGACGATGCAGGTCGCGCGCCTGCTGGAGAACAGCGGCACCGGGGCCTGGGCGGGCAAGCTGCGGCAGGTCCGGCTGGCGCTGGCGCTGGAGCGGCGGCTGACCAAGGCGCAGGTGCTGGAGCTTTACCTGACGCTGGCCCCGTTCGGGGGCAACATCGAGGGGGTGCGGGCCGGGGCGCTGACATGGCTGGGGCGGGCGCCGGGGCGGCTGACGCCCGCGCAGGCCGCGCTGCTTGTGGCCTTGCCGCAGAGCCCCGAGACCCGGCGTCCGGACCGCTTTCCCGAGGCGGCGCGGCAGGCCCGGGACCGGGTGCTGGCCCGTGCGGCAGCGACAGGCGTGATCGATGCCGAGACGCTGGAGAGTGCCCGGCGCGCCCCGGTTCCCGACCTCCGCCGCCCCTTTCCGGCGCTGGCGACGCACCTGACCGACCGGGTCGCGGCCGCGCGACCGGGGCCGCTGCGGCACGACCTGAGCCTCGATGCCGGGTTGCAGGCCCGGCTGGAGGGGCTGGCGGCCGAGGCGGCGCGGACGACCGGGCCGCAGATCTCGGCGGCGATCCTCGTAGTGGAGACCGCGACCGGGCTGATCCGGGCCTCGGTCGGATCGGCGGGCCTGGAGGATGGCGCGCGGCAGGGATTCGTCGACATGACGCAGGCGGTCCGCTCGCCCGGCTCCACGCTGAAGCCGCTGGTCTATGGGCTTGCCTTCGATGCCGGGCTGGCGCACCCGGAGACCCTGATCGAGGACCGCCCGACCGCCTTCGGTACCTACGTGCCGCAGAACTTCGACAAGACGTGGCGGGGCACGCTGAGCCTGCGCGACGCATTGCAGGCCTCGCTGAACATCCCGGCGGTGAAGCTGACCGAGGCGCTTGGCCCCGCCAACCTGACCGCCGCGATGCGCCGCGCCGGAATGGAGCCGCGGCTGCCGGGCGGCGTTCCGGGCCTCGCCGTGGCACTGGGCGGTGTCGGGGTGACGCTGGAGGAACTCGTCGGCCTCTACGCCGGGATCGCCGCTGGCGGCGAGGCCGTGCGACCCGGGTGGGATGCCGCGAGTGCCGCGACCGCTGGCACCCGGATCATGGGCGAGGTTGCCGCCTGGCAGGTGGGCGACGTCCTGCGCGGGGTGCCGCCGCCGCCCCATGCCGCGCGCGGGCTCGCCTTCAAGACAGGCACCAGCTACGGCCACCGCGACGCCTGGGCGATCGGTTATGACGGGGCGCATGTGGTCGGCGTCTGGCTCGGCCGTCCGGACGGTACGCCGGTGCCGGGCGCCTTCGGCGCGGATGTCGCTGCCCCGCTGCTGTTCGAAGTGTTCGGCGCGGTGACGCCCCGCTTCGTGCCCGCCCCGCCGCCGCCGCCCGCGACGCTGACGGTGGCCACCGCCGACCTGCCGCTGCCGCTGCGCCAGTTCCGCAGCCGCGACGCGGCCCTGCAGCCCGAACGGCGGGTCGAGATCGCGTTTCCGCCGCAGGGCGCGGTGCTGGCCCCGATGCCGGGCGGGCTTCCGGTGAAGCTGCGCGGCGGCGTGCCGCCCTTCGCGGTGCTGGCCGACGGCGTGCCGGTCGCCACCGGCGTGATGCGGCGCGAGACCGCGCTGCAGGACGCGGGGCCGGGCTTCGTCACCCTGACGGTGATCGATGCCGAGGGGGCGGTCGGGCGCGTCTCGGTCGAGGTGCGCCCCTGAGCCGGGTCAGAGCCGTTCGAGCGCCAGCGCGATGCCCTGGCCGCCGCCGATGCACATGGTGACGATGGCGCGTTTGCCGCCGGTGCGCTCGAGTTCCGCGATGGCCTTCACGGTCAGGATCGCGCCGGTGGCCCCGACCGGGTGGCCGAGCGCGATGGCCCCGCCGTTCGGGTTGACCTTGGCGGGGTCGAGGCCGAGCGCCCGGTTCACCGCGATGGCCTGTGCGGCGAAGGCCTCGTTCGACTCGATCACGTCGAAGTCGTCCACCGTCAGCCCGGTGCGCGCCAGCAGGGCCTGCACGGCAGGGATCGGGCCGATCCCCATGACCTCGGGCCGGACGCCGGAATGGGCATAGCCGATCAGGCGCGCGCGCGGGGTCAGCCCGGCCTGCTCGGCAGCACTCTCGGTTGCCAGAACGAGGGCCGCGGCCCCGTCGTTGATGCCGCTTGCGTTCCCGGCGGTCACGCTGCCGTCCTTGCGGAACACCGGGCGCAGACCGGCGAGGGCGTCTAGGCTGGTGTCCTTCGGGTGCTCGTCGGTGTCCACCACCGTGGGGCCCTTGCGGCCCGCGATCTCGAACGGGACGATCTGGTCCTTGAACCGTCCCCCGGCGATGGCGGCAGCGGCGCGGGTCTGGCTCTCCATCGCGAAGGCGTCCTGGTCCTCGCGGCTGACCCCATGCTCGGCCGCGACGTTCTCGGCGGTGACGCCCATGTGCCCGGTGCCGAACGGGCAGTTCAGCGCGCCCAGCATCATGTCCTGCGCGCCGAGGTCGCCCATCTTCTGGCCCCAGCGGGCGGCGGGCAGGATGTAGGGCGAGCGGCTCATGCACTCGGCCCCGCCCGCCAGCGCGAACTCGGCATCGCCCAGCATCAGCGACTGTGCTGCCGAGACGATGGCCTGCGCCCCCGATCCGCAGAGGCGATTGACGTTCATCGCGGGCACGGTGTCGGGGACCCCGGCCTCCATCGCGGCGACGCGGCTGAGATACATGTCGCGCGGCTCGGTGTTGATGATGTGGCCGAAGACGACATGGCCGATCCGGTCGCCCTCGATCCTGGCGCGGGCCAGCGCGGCGCGGGCGACATGCGCGCCAAGCGTGATCGGGGGCGTGCCCGCGAAGCTGCCGCCGAAGGTGCCGATGGCGGTGCGGGCGCCGGAGAGAAAGACGATGCCGGTCATGTGTGGGGCCTCCCGAAACGTGTCTGGCGGCAAGGTGCCAAGGGCGCCGCGCGGCGTCCAGCGCGCCGCAACGTCACGGGGTCTCGAGGCGGGCGAAGCGCCGCAGGGCGCGGTCGAGGGCCTCGGTGTCGGCGGCCCCGAGGTCTTTGACGAGGCCGGCCTGGAACGTGCGGGCGATCCCGGCCAGTTCGGCCATCATCGCCGTGCCGCTGTCGGTCAGTGCCAGTTCCACGAGGCGGCGGTCGGTCCCGGAGGGCCGCTTGGTGACATGGCCCGCGGCCTCCAGCCGGGCGGCGGCGCGGCTGACCTTGGACTTGTCCATGTCGACGCGGGCGTGGATCTCGCGCACCGAGACGCCGCCCGATTGCGCTAGATGGGCGAGGACCCGCCATTCGGCCGTGCTGAGACCGAAGCGCTCGCGATAGTGGCGGCTGAAGGCACGGCTGAGCCGCCCGGCCGCGACATTCATCCGGTAGGGCAGGAAGGCGTCGAGGTCGAAGGGCGGCGTATCCTTGGCCAAGGCGGGCTCCGGGTCGGGTCACGGCATTGGGCCATGCCGGGCGGACGCGATCAAGGCGGGATTGACAGGGGTCGTTTTTTGATTAACAAAGCAAGTATATGGCGAGGGAGGAGGAGCCCGTGCCGCATATCCAGATCGACTACTCGCCGAACCTCGAGGCGCGGCTCGACGTGGCCGGGCTGTGCCGGGTCCTGCGCGACGCGGCCGCCGAGACCGGGGTCTTCCCGCTGGCGGGCATCCGGGTCCGGGCCACGGCCTGCACGCATGTCGTGATGGCAGACGGCAATCCGGAGCACGCGTTCCTCGACATCTCGGTGCGCCTGCGCGGCGGGCGGGCAATGGACGACAAGCGGCGGGCGACCGCGCATGTCTTCGCGGCCGCCGAAGCGTACTGCGCCGAGGTCATGGCGACCTCGTCCTTAATGCTGTCGCTCGAGATGCGCGACATCGATCCCGAGCTCAGCCCGAAGGCCAGCTCGATCCGACGCTACCTGCCGGGAGACACTGCATGAGCGACCTTGCCACCCACCTGTCGCAGCTTCGCGGCCACCTCGACCGGATCCCCGACGGTGGTCTGCCGAACCTGATCGGCGGGCAGGATGTGCCGGCTCTCGGCGGCAGGCGGTTCGAAACACGCTCGCCGGTCGACGACAGCCTGATCTGCGAGGTCGCGCTGGGCGAGGCGGCGGACATCGACGCGGCGGCCAAGGCGGCGAAAGCGGCCTTCCCGGGCTGGGCCGCCGTCAGCGGGGCCGAGCGCAAGAAAGTCCTGCACCGCATCGCCGATGCCATCGTCGCCCGCGCCGACGAGATCGCCCTCTGCGAGTGCTGGGACACCGGGCAGGCCTATCGCTTCATGTCCAAGGCCGCGCTGCGCGGGGCGGAGAACTTCCGGTACTTCGCCGACATGGCCCCCTCGGCGCGGGACGGGCAGGCGCTGCCGTCGCCGCACCATCTGAACGTGACGTCCCGCAGTCCGATCGGTCCGGTCGGGGTCATCACGCCGTGGAACACGCCCTTCATGCTGTCGACCTGGAAGATTGCCCCGGCGCTGGCGGCAGGCTGCACGGTGGTGCACAAACCGGCGGAGTTCTCGCCCTGGACCGCGCGGTTGCTGGCAGAGATCTGCCGGGACGCCGGGTTGCCGGACGGTGTGCTGAACCTCGTCAACGGCTTCGGCGAAGGCGCGGGGCGGGCCCTGACCGAGCATCCCGACATCCGGGCCATCGCCTTCGTGGGCGAGTCGAAGACCGGCTCGGCCATCATGCGGCAGGGGGCCGAGACCCTGAAGCGGGTGCATTTCGAACTGGGGGGCAAGAACCCGGTGATCGTGTTCGAGGATGCCGACCTCGACCGCGCCCTCGATGCGGCGGTGTTCATGATCTACTCGCTGAACGGCGAGCGCTGCACCTCGTCGTCGCGGCTGCTCGTGCAGGAGAGCATCGCCGACGCCTTCGAGGAGAAGCTGGCCGCGCGCGCCCGGGCCGTGCGGGTGGGGCATCCGCTCGACCCCGCGACCGAGGTCGGTCCGCTGATCCACAAGACCCATTTCGACAAGGTGACGGGCTATTTCGACGTGGCGCGGACCGAGGGGGCGCAGGTGGCCGCCGGTGGCGCGCGCGTCGGCGAGACCGGCTGGTTCGTCGCGCCGACGCTGTTCACCGGGGCGACACCCGACATGCGGATCGCGCAGGAAGAGGTTTTCGGCCCGGTGCTGACCGTGCTGCGCTTTCGCGACGAGGCCGAGGCGCTGGAGATCGCCAACGGCGTGGCCTACGGTCTGACAGGGTATGTCTGGACCAACGACCTGACACGGGCGCTGCGGGTCTCGGACGCGCTGGAGGCCGGCATGATCTGGGTGAATTCCGAAAACGTGCGGCACCTGCCGACCCCCTTCGGCGGGGTCAAGGCCAGCGGCATCGGGCGCGACGGCGGGGACTGGTCCTTCGAGTTCTACATGGAGCAGAAGAACGTCGCCTTCGCGCTCGGAGCCCACAAGATTCCGAAACTGGGTGCCTGACCGGCACCGCCCTGCCCGAGCGAGAGGAAAGTCCGCATGCCCATCCTGCCCCCGGTCCTGTCGCCGCCCTTCAACATCGTCCGGCTGAGCCATGTCGAACTGCGTGTCACCGACCTGGCGTGGTCGCGGGCCTATTACGTCGACCTGCTCGGTCTGCAGGTCACGCGGGAGGAGCCGGACGCGCTCTACCTGCGCGC
>JAUHZL010000109.1 GCA_030425945.1 Alphaproteobacteria bacterium
GTGGGTGGCAGTGGAGGACAGGATGTAGTTCTCCAGTCCCAGCCACATCTCGGTATTGCGGTTCAGGTCGGCATGTTGCGGCGCGCAGACGGTGTAGTGAAAGCTGTCGGCATCGGATTGCCGTGCGACATCGTCGTCTGGGCCCCAATTCGTTGCCGCCCGCCGCACCAGGTGGCCGCGGTCGATCTCGGGGTCGCCATAGTCGGCGCCGCCCAGCTGGATCGACTCGGGCAGGCGCATGTCCTTGCCCCAGGCGATGTTGCGCCGCTTGAGCGGGCGCATCCGACTTCCGTCGATATTGAGCGCGCAGAGCGCGGGCATCTTCTGGGCCGCCGAATGTAGCACCGAGAAATGGCGATAGCGCAGTTCGAACGGGCGCTCCGCGCTGGCATCCGAGGGTCGGGCGAGGTCCAGCCAGCCGGGCAGCACCGGCAGCGGCACCTCGGCCACGCGCAGAAACTGCGGATCATAGCCAGGGCGCCCGGCGAAATGGTCGGCGGGGCGCTGTGGGTCGCGCCGCTCGTCCAGGTCGGGCAGGGCAGTGCCGGGAACCAGCCCGCGCTCGCCCGCCATCAGGGCGCGCAGGGTGCTGGCGCGCACCGCGCTGTTGGCGACGCCGTATTCGCCCGCGAAATGCAGACCCACGGCGACGCGGCGTTCCAGGCTGATGACGGGCGAGCCGGAATTGCCCCCCAGCGTCGTGCAGTCGTGTGAAAGCACCTCGTCTGCGCCCGCGGCGGTGATGCGCCCGGGCGAGAAGCGCTTGATGTCGTAGAGACCGCGGAAATACCGGTCCATCGCGCCGGAATCGTTGCGATAGGGATCGGCGGCTGGGTAGCCCACGACTGCGACCAGTTCGCCGCTTTCGGTGTCGCTGTCGGCCAGCGGGATCGGCACTGGCGCCATTCCGGCCGGAAAGCGAAGCCGGGCCAGCGCGACATCGGCCTGAAGATCGTCGGCGATGTAGGTAAATCCCTCGACCCGGTGCAGGCGCGCGGCGTCGGCGGGCGCCCCGGGCTCTTCGGCTGTGTTGAAGCGCGCGCCGTAGCGGGCGCTGCTGGTCGGCGCGAAGAGGAACACGCCGTCGCCGCGATGGGTGCGGCGGGCGACCTCGACGGCGACATGGCGGTTGGTGACGATCAGCGGCTCGGCGGGATCGTCCTGCACCACCCAGGCGGTGCCGCCCCAGGACTTGGCGTGATTCACGAATTCCACCCTCCCGACCGAGGGCAGGAAGCGTTCGACCCCGGTGATGCGGTCGGCGATGTCATGGGGATAGGCGGCGCCGTCATTGGCGTCTTCCAGCAGCGCGGTCTTCCCCTCGACCTGGTCGTTGCGGACCATCAGCGGCGGGCGGCCCGCCAGCCGCACGATCGCCTCCAGGAACATCGGCTGATACGCAGATTCCAGAGTCGAGCCGGGGGCGCGAAAAGCAGTGGCGACATCGTCTGGTTCAAGGCCCAGTTCACGCAGGACCGGGTTGCCGCGTTCGGCGGCGCGACGGATCAGGTCGCGGCTGCGGTCGGAGATCGGGGTGCTGGTCATCGTCAATACCTCTGATGAAAAGTGTCAGTCGAATTCTTCGGATCGGGACAGGGCTGCGGGCACGGCCAGCCCAGGTGGTAGGTCGCGGCGCAAGGCGGCAACGGCGCGCGCACCTGCTTCGCTGTCCAGCATTCGGCCCTTGAGGCGGTCGGCCAGCCGAGCCTGCGCCTCGGGCGCGGGCAGCCAGAGCCGCGTCAGGCGGTCGGCATCGCGGGGCGGCATGGCCAGCATGTGCTGAGTGAGGGTGTCCAGCCCCATGTTTCCACGCCAGCCCTGCGGCGGGTGCTTGGACAGCGCCCACAGCCCGTGCGACAGCCGCCGCCAGCGCTCGCCCGAGACGGCTAGTCGCGCGGTCTCGGCGTCGCGCAGCGCCAGGGCCATGGCGGTTGCCGCCTCGGTCAGCAGCCCGCAGGCGGCCAGGAGGTCCAGCATGTCGAAAGGTGTGTCCGACGCGCGGGCCACACTGTCCGGCGCCACGGTGATCCACGGCATCTGAAGGCGTAGGATATCGGGCAGGCGCGGGGCCAGAGCGGCCAGCCATGCCGCCCGCGCCACGCCCGTACGGTCGGTGGCCAGGGCGGTCAGGGGGACCAGATGCGGGATCATCGGTGCGATGCTCAAGCCGGGGCGCAGGGCGTCCGGCAGGTCGGGGGTCAGCGAGACGCCCGAGCGTTCGCGCCGCACCTCGGCCTCGGCCCGCAGACGCGTTGCGGCGCCTTCGTTCATGCCGTGCAGCCAGGGCGAAAGCAAGGCCTCGGCCCGCAGTCGTCCGTCCGAGGGCGAGGAGTCCGCGGCACCCGTCATCGCCACCGCCACGTCATACGCCGAGCCCAGGAGCGCGCTGCGCCCGGAGGCGGACGGCGCGGGCAGATCGGGCAGGCGACGGCGCGCCGTGACGAAACGTGCCTCGGCGTCGATTTCGCGCAGCACGCGGGCGAGCGCCGTGTCTTGGTTGTCCCAGGGTGCGCCCATGGCCCGCCAAAGCCGCATGGCCGAGGCCCAGGCGCCCGAGAGCCACAGGTAGGCCAGCACCACCACTGCGCCGAGGTCGTCGGCTTGGAAGGGGTTGGATAGCGCCTTTTCCACCAGATAGGCTGCCTCGCGCCGGTCGCCGCCGGTCAGCATCAGGCGAAGGTCGTCGGTCAGGCGTGGGTCGAGCGGGCGGAGCGTTCCGGTGATCCCCTTCGTCAGGCGGCTTGTAGCGGGGTCGAGAAAGAAGGCAGGAACGGGGAGTTGCACCGGAAAGAGCGATGGCGGCGGCACGATGGAGTCGATATCGGTCGTGTCCATCCTATAGACCGGTGCGGTATCCGTCAGCGCATCGTCCGTGCCTTCACGGAAGTTGTCAGACCGTTCTCCCCGGGCACGGCGCAGCACGTCGCGGGCCGATGGGGGTAGCTCGTAGATCATGGAGGCGCCAAGCTGTGTGGCGGCGAGTGGGTCGATGTCCGGAACATCCGCCCCTATGCGCGTCAGTTGTAACCGGTGATAGAGCGCGGCGCTAGGGTCCGCGCTGGCCAGCGCCTCGGCGGCGCGGGCGTTGACGCGGCCGGCTAGCTTCGGCTGGTCAGCGTAGAGCAGCGGCAGGAAGGCGGCACGGATGTCGGCGCGATGGCGCAGCCAGCCGCCGCCGCTGTTGGCCTCCACCAGCCAGTGCTGGGTCGCGAGGTCATCAAACAGGGCCTCTGCCTGTCTCTCGGTCAGGGAAAGGTCCAGCGCGGGGGCCAGGATGCTGCCAATATGCGCAGGGTGGATGCGGTGCAGCACCAGCCCGGCCTGTGCCAGAGCGTTCAGCGGCGGATCGAGCCGCGACAGGATCGCACGGTAGAGATAGGCGCCCGTCGTGTCCGGCCCCGCGCCCGGTGCCTCGGACAGCGACAGCCCGTCGGCATGGGCGCGCGCGGCCAGTTTTAGCAGCAACGGGTTGCCTTGGGCCAGCGACAGGATGGAGGTGCGCGCCACTTCTGGCACGTTCTGTGCCCCAAGGTAACTGTCGGCGACGGTGTCAGGCAGGCCCTGCAGAACCAACCTCGCGCCGCAGCGATCGGGCACCGGATCCAGCGCGTCGCCCCGCCCCGCAGAAATCACACATAGCGGCTCGATACCCTTGGCCAGCAGGATGTCGAGGTTCTCGAACAGTCGCATCACGGCGGTTTCACCGCGGGCGCGCAACACCTCCAGCGTGTCGAGCACGACAAGAATCGGCCGGGGCTGGGCGGCCACGATCCGGCCCATGGCGGACAGCAATTCCCGCGGCAGGGCATAGGCGGCTTCACGCGCGGACAGCGCGCTGCGCTCGCGCGCGGCTTGTAGACGGCTGTCGCGCAGCGCTGCCGCAGAGGAGGGAAGCGCGTCTCCGATCTGGCGCGAGACCTCTTCGAAGAACGCGGTGGCGTCGGTGACGGCGAGACCCGAGCGGTCGAAATCAAGCCAAACCGTCAGAACCCCGGTATCGCCGGCCGAGGCCGCCTGCACGGCGGCTTGCAGAAGGTAGGATTTGCCGATGCCGGGCAGTCCCGAGACGTGAAGGCTGCGCACTGGTGCCTGGCGATGCGGTTTGGCGATCCATTCGGCGATGCGCGCCTGTTCGGCCTCGCGTCCGAAGACACCGTCCGACATAAGCTCGGTGGCGCGGGCGCGCTGTTCGGCGGCGTTCAGGGCGCTGCGAAGGGCCACGACCTGATCGTGGGCTGGGGCCTTCGGGCCTGCCCTTTCCAGCGTGTGCAACCGCCGCGCCAGCACGGCGGCGGGTGGCGGGCGGGAGCCTTCGGCATAGCGCACAAGGCGGCGGATGGCATCGGGCTGATAGCCCACGATACCCGTCAGCGCCTCGACAAGGGCGCCGACACGGCCCTTCAGCGCGCTTTCTGGAAGCTGGTCCAGGACCTTTCTACGCACCGCCGGACGCAGGGTCCAGACCTGCCCTTCCTGGTCGCGGGTGACGGTGCAGTCCTCGCGCAGTTCCGACAGGGCTGCAGCGATTACCAGGTCATCCTCGGGCAGGGCGCCGCGCAGCTTGGCCAGCATTCCGGCAGGGTGGAATCGGTTTTGCAAGGCGGCGTCTTTCCGCAGCCGGGCGTGGAGGTCGCGCACGGCCTCGGGATCGGGCTGCCGCCGGGTCATGCAACCAGCCTCTGGCGCAAGCTTCGGGACAGGCGAAGCGCGACGTCTTCCAGATGTTCCGCCGCCAGACGGTCGCCGCGCCGCGACCGTCCGGCAATGGCCTGCTCGACCTCGTGGCGGATGATGTCGGGCGACCAGTCCAGACCTGTGTCGCGGCAAGCCTCGGTCAGAGTTGCGCGGATGTCAGCGACGGGTGTGTCGCCTAGTATCTCGACCAGCATGCCCGGGCGGGTCGAGGTCTGGGCGTCATCGATGCTTTCGAAACGGGTGTCGACCAGGCCGTAGGTCTCGAATCCGGCCAGCACGACATGCACGCCCGCGATGCGCATGGCCAGGCGAACGATATGCTCCAGCTGGAACTGGGCGCGCTGGCCCAGACCTTCGGGCGGGTTCTCGAAGAACAGCCATTGCTGGCGCCCGGCTGCGGCAATGGCGCCGAGGCGATCCATCAGCGCGGCGGCGCGGTCGGCGTCGCCGGCGGTCAGCGTGGTCTCGTCGCCGCGCACCCCGGCGCGGGGCGTTGCGGGATCGGCACCGGTCAGGCCGTCGATGGTGGCGATCAGGTCGCCGCTGGCCTGTTCCGTCGGGATCAGCGTGACATCGGCAGCAACGTCCAGCCCTTGCAGTAGGGACGTCAGGATGCGGTGGCTGAAGGACAGGCCGGTTGCCATCGTGGTATCCGCGCGGCGGACCCACAGACCTGCCAGCATCGGCACCTCGCCCAAAGCAAGCGCGCGGGCCGCTTCGACGAACAGGCTGCGCCCCAGCACCAGATGCCCGTCGGGCGAGCCGTCTAAGGACCAGATCGCACGCAACCGGCTGTCGGCGGTGATCTCGCCACGAAAGGCCGCATTGGCAGCAAAATGGTCGAAGGGTACCAGACGGCGATTGTTGCCTCCCCGCAGTCGCCCCTGATGCAGGCCGACGAAGCGAAGCCCACGGTCGAAGCCCGGCCCGCCGGACGAGCCTGGTTCGGTCGCGATGTCATGGACGAGGCGCAGATCGCCCGGGTTGCGCAGTACGCGCCCGGGGCTGCCGCCTGTGTCCTCGCCCTGCGGGAAATGCACCAGGAACAGGTGGCGTGGGCCGGTCCAGTTCGGGTCCAGCCCCTCAGGCAGGCCAATGGCGGCAAGGCGGCGCCCGACCGGGTGCAGAAGCTTCAGCAGCGCCGCGTCGGCATAGCTGTCGGCGGCGGCCGCCGGGGGCAACGCGCCCAAGTGCTCGTCGGGGTGGCAGGGCGAGTCCCAGACTTTGCGGGCGACATGGCGCGTCCCGTCCTCGGCCATCACCTCCAGCCGCTGTCCGGGCGTCAGCGATTCTATGACATGGGCCGCAGTCAGCACGAGGCGGGGCGAGACGAAGGCGCCGGACCCCTGCGGTGCCCCGTCGATCAGGATGCGACAGCGAAAGGCCTTGGCACTGAAGGCGAAGTGGCCCAGCGCGGCCAGATCAAAGCCGCCCTCGGTCACCTGTCCGATGGCCAGGTCCTGCACCGCGGGCTGGGGGGCAAAGGGCGGTGCCTCTACCTCGGGCAGCGCGACCTGCCGGGCACGCAGCATGACGAGGAAGGCGTCGGTCTGCGCCATCTGCTCCAGCAGCGACAGCAGCATCTCGGCGGTGTCGATCCCTCGCACCATGGCCTGCGCCTCGATCGCATCGAGGAGGTAGGTTGCTGCTCCGGCGCCGAGAAACCGCAGCGTCTCGTCCACCACGGGGCGGTGGGCGTCGATAACGACGGCCAGGGCGGCGGCGGTCAGCATGGCCTAGACCGGACCAAGGGCCCTTGCCAGCGCCGGGCGGGTGGCAAGCTCAGCGGCCAGCGCACCACTGGGCGCATCGGGCACGGCAGCGAGCGCTTCGGCATGGCCGGTGGCGACGGCGCGTTCGCGCGCGGCGTTGCGATAGGCCAGCCACAGGATCTCGGCGGCGTGATCGGCAAGGCCCGCGTCCAGCTCCGCCGCCGCGTCGGGCACCTGCGCGGCCAGCGCCGTAACGGCGACGTTGAGCGTGCTCTGCGCCCCCTGCAGCGGCAATTGCGCATCGGCCACCGCCTCAATTCCAGTGGGGCCGGTGGGCAGCGGGGCGGCCAGCGTGCGTTTGGCATCCAGGAGCCCTGCGCCCAGATCGGCTGCACCGTTCCAAACCTGCGGCGGCACGAGCCCTGCGGTGGCGCAGCGGTTGAACATGGCCTGCACTGTTGTCCCCGCCGCATCGGCGCGCGCCTTAAGCGCGGCGCGCCCGCCGTGCCGCGCGACCCAGAGCGCGGCCACCCCGGCGGTTAGAGAGGTGGCCAGGGTCGTGCCCTGCGCCGGACGAACACCAGCATCGTAGTCGGTCGCTTTGTTCTTGGCGGCGGCCCAGACCTGCTCGCCTGGCGCGGCGATCGTCACCTGCGGGCCGCGCCCCGACTTGGCCCAGGGCGTCAGACCCGGCGTCAACGCGGCTACCGCACAGCACAACCCGTCGGGCGCATAGGCGGCGGGAAAGACGACCCAAGGCCAGCAGTTCCCGGCGGCCGAGGTGATGATTACCCCCGCGGCGACGGCATCGCGTAGCGCGCGTTCAGTCGCCGCCACCCGCGACGGACCGCCCATCGCGAAAGTGATGACATCCGCGCCCTCGCGGACGGCGTGGGCGATGGCGGCGGGAACATTGGACTGGTTGAAATTGATGACCGACCTGATGGCCCGGATCGGCAGGATCATCGCCTCAGGCGCCGAGCCTGTGATCGCCCCGGGGCCGGAGGTGTTGCCCTGCCGGTCCGCACTCCCGCGCGACGCCACGACCGAGCAGACCACGGTACCGTGGCCAGGGTGCTTCAGGAACCCGTCCGAGAAACGGTCCTGCGCATCGCTGCCTCCCTCGACGAAATTGCGTTGCCCTTGCACGCGGATCGCGCCGTGCAGTTCCTGATGAGTGGAATGGCCGGTGTCGATCACCGCCACGGTGACGCCCGCGCCGCGCGTCGTCTGCCAGGCCTGCGTCGTGCGGAGCACCGGATGCACCCAGCCGAACGGTAAGTCGTCGCGGCGCGGCGTCTCGCACAGGGCCGCGAAGCTCTCGGGGCTGGCGGCCCCCACCGCGACGGCGCCGATTATGGAATCGGGTAACACCGGGTGCGCCTCGACTGCCTCCATCTCGGGCCGCAGTGCCCGCGCAAGAGAGAACAGCACCTGTTCGTTACCCCGGGGCGAGACAGTTTCGAAATCGAGAAAAACATAGTTGTCACTATCCCTCTCGAAGGCGCTGCGCGCGGTCAAGGCAAGGCCGGGCATCAGCGCCCCGGCCCGCACGGCGATCTCCGTCGCAGAGCGGGGCGCGTCGAACACCAGTTCGAGAACCGCCCGGTCTTCGGGGGCTAGGATAACCTCGGACGCCTTCAAACGGGAAATGGCTTCAATAATCATGACCGCCTCTCGATGTGGTACCGCAGATTGGCTCAACTTGATGAATTTTACACAAGATTTCCATTGCAGCAAATCCCATGGACATGCCTCTCGGTGATAAAGTCAGAACCCATCGATCTGCTTCAACGGTTTGCGATCGAGTGCCCGCAGTGGTGGCCTTGGAGTGTCGCTGTGGAGAACAATGAGTGGCCGCTTCTCTAATTGGGTGTCTGGGTCAAGCTCGTTTTCCTTCTTTTAAATGATCAAGGATCGTTTATCCGGGTCACGCTTCTCTTCGCAGTCTGGTTTGGCGTTCGAAATGGCGCCGCTGCATGCA
>JAUHZL010000110.1 GCA_030425945.1 Alphaproteobacteria bacterium
AGGCGAGCGATGTCTCGTTCACGCTGCAGGGCGGCGAAGACGCCCGCCGGGCCGTCGGCACCTACGGGCCGACCATTGGACGCTCGCTTGGGTTCAACATGACGCAGGTCCGGGACCGCGAGATCCGGGACGGCGGCCCGCGCCTCGGCAGCGACCTTCTGCCCTGCAACTGAGCGCAATGCGCTCCTTGTCAATCTGCAGGCTGCCCAATCCGGGCAGCCTGGTTTCCGCTTTGCGCAGAACCTGATCTGCGCGCGCCGATGCCACCCTCACCGCAATACGAGCGCCGCTCCGATCAGCAGGTACGGGCTTGATGAGATGCTGTGCCATGTAGTGGTGTAGCTGGCGCTGATCGTCACCGTGATGTTCGGCGCGGGCCTGCTTGATCAGGATGCCACTTCGGGCAGGCTGATGACGGCATCATCGCCTATCGGCGCGATGGTTTCCAGCGTCATGTATCGTGCCCGCTGGACGGCCCACTCGTCGTTCTGTTCGAGGAGCAGCGCACCGACGAGACGGACGATGGCCTCATCGTTTGGGAGTGAGGGCATGACTGCCACTGGTCCGAAGGAATGCCCGAACGCCGACGACATCGGTGCGGCGCTTGATTTCGCCATTCAGGCGCTCGATCGGGTTGGTGCTGTGCAGCTTGGCTCGGTGTTCCCTCGGGAAGGACATGTAGCGGCGGGGTCGATCTTGCGGACCTTCAGGGGGAATCGGATGTTCTCGTAGACGTCGAGGTTGGGGTAGAGCGCGTAGCTCTGGAACACCATGGCAACGTCACGATCCTTGGGATCCAGGTCGTTGATCCGCTTGCCGTCGATCAGGATCTCGCCGCCGGTGATCTCCTCCAGCCCCGCGATCATTCGCATCGTCGTGGTCTTGCCGCAGCCCGAGGACCCAAGCAGCACGAGGAACTCTCGATCGGCAATGGTGAGGTTGAAATTCTCCACGCCGACGAAGCTGCCCCAGCGCTTGGAGAGGTTCCTGAGCTTTATTTCGGCCGGGGGTCAGCCCTTGACCGCGCCGGCGGTCAGGCCGCTAACGATCTGCTTCTGGAACACCATCACCAGCAGGAAGAGCGGCGCGGTGATCGAGACGGCGGCGGCCACCGCGCGGACCTGGTCGGTGGAGGTCGTCTCGCGGTTGAAGAAGCTCGCGATGCCCGGGACCATCGTCTGGTTCTGCGCGTCGAGCAGCAGCGACGTGACGAGATAGTCGTTGTAGCCCAGGAGGAACGAGAACAGCCCCGCGGTGATCACGCCCGGCCACATCACCGGCACGATGACCAGCCGGAAGGCCTGGAAATACGTGCAGCCGTCGACCCGCGCGGCCTCGTCCAGCTCGGGCGGGATGTTCGCGAAATAGCTCCTGAGCAGCCAGATCGTGAAGGGCTGGTTGATCGCGACGAGGACGAAGATCACCGGCAGGGGCATCCCGTAGAGCGTCGGCGCGGCCTCGCCGAGGATCGGGGCGAGGATCTCGGAGGAGTTGATGAAGGCCGGCAGGTAGCCCGCGACCAGCACCGAATGGGGCAGCGCGCGGAAGACGAGGGCGGCGATCAGGATCCAGAACGCGACCCGCGCCCGGCAGCGCGCCAGCCCGAAGCCCGCCAGCGTGCCGACGGTCAACGAGACCGTGACGACGCCTGCCGTGATCATCAGGGAGTTGAGGAAGTTGCGGTAGAACTCGAACTCGACCCAGACCGAGCGGTAATGCGCCCCGGTCACCCCCATCACGGGCGTGGCGAGCGGCCCCATCCAGGCATCGGCATGGAGAACAAGGACCGGCAGGATCACCACGGCGACCAGCAGGGCTGCGACGGCGAAGCCCGTGACCGCCAGGGCCCAGGCGGCCACCGGCCCCGTGACCTCGGCCAGCCCCGCGACCAGCCGCGGCAGGCGCCGCGTCGCCACATGCCAGCCGCCCCAGAGCGCGAGACCGATCCAGAGCAGGTCGATGACCGACAACCCGACGCCGAGGCGGCGCGTCTCGAAGCCGAGGATCACCGCGAAGGGGTTGGACGAGAAGGCGTCGATGGGCGCCTTCAGGCTCATCGCCGAGATCCAGAAGATCGGAAAGGCTGCGAAGACACACCAGATTGCGAGGGTCAGGTAGGCCGAGACCTTGATCGACGTGGTCGGGCGCAGCGCGGGTGACAGCGACATCTCAGGTCTCCCGCCTGGAATAGTCGGCCCAGGTCCGCCGCAGCGGCCAGATCAGCAGGATCACGATGCCGATCATGGTCAGCATCGCGCTGGCCGAGGCGCGGCTGATCGAGCGGTTCCCGGCGTCATCGGGCGTCAGGTAGTCGTAGGTGATCCATTGCAGCGAGATGACGTGGCTCTCGGCGGAGAAGCCGACGATCTCCTCGAAGACGCGGTAGCTGTCCATCAGGTGGATCAGCGACAGGAACACGATCAGCGGCGCGAGATGCGGGATGATGACGTAGCGCAGCCGCTGCCAGCGGTTCGCCCCGTCGATCAGCGCGCTTTCCAGCGTGTCGCGGTTCACCGTCTGGAGCGCGGCGTAAAACACCACGAAAGCGAAGGGCGCGACGTGCCAGATGCGGTAGAACATCATCAGGATCTCGATGGTCCAGGCCTGCGCGAACAGCGCCACGTCGCGTTGCAGCCACCACTCGATCAGGGCCGTCAGGATCCCGTCGCCGATGAAAAGCCAGCGGATCGACAGCGCGCCGATCACCGGCGTGATGATGAAGGGGAGAAGGGTCAGGAAGATCGCCGGGCCCTTGACCCGTTCGGTCACGGTGTTCACCGCAAGCGCCAGCCCGAGGCCGACGGCCAGCATGATCGGCAGGGTGACAAAGGTGAAGACGAGGGTGAAGCGCAGCGCCTTCCAGAAATCGATCTGCAGGAGCGCCTGAAGGTCCCAGTCCGCCAGTGCCGCGCGGGTGCGGTCCAGTTCCAGCACGCTGCGATAGGCCTGCAGGCCCACGAACTCCGTCTCGGTCACCACCCGGCCGTCGGCGTCCAGCAGCGGGCGCGTGACGGTCTGGGTCGTGCAGACCTCGCCGAGAAAGCCCGGCGCGCAGGTCTCGCGCTCGACGGTCTCGAGCACGGGGGAGGTGACGTAGAAGCTCTGGACGAAGACCGACACCAGCGGGGCCGCGATGAAGATCAGCATCAGCGCGACCGAGGGTCCCACGAACCAGAAGAATGTGCGCAGGCGCATCGGACCCTCCTATCTCGGCGGCGCGGCCCGGAGCGGGGCCATCAGATCGACGCCGCACTGCGCCGCGAAATCGATCAGGTCGATGAAGACCCAGTTCTGGTACAGGCGCTCGCCCCGGCGCAGGTAGAAATCCATGATCGCCTGCCCGATCGGCGCGCCGGTAGGCGGAATGCCCCGGAACGGCGCGCCCGAGAAGGTGCCCACCAGCGACGGCCAGCCGGTGAAGGCCGCGACCTGCCCCTCGGCGAGGAAGGCGTCCTTGGGCCAGGTGCCGCGCCGGTCGGGGAAGCTGGCGACCGAGGGGCCTTGGGCGAACTCCTGGTATTCCCGGAAGCCGTGGCAGGCGCCGATGCCCCAGGGGCCGTACCAGCGCATCTCCGCGTCCCAGAACTCGCGCTGCGGCATGGAGGCGAGGCGGCCTGCCTTGAGCTGGTTCAGCCCGCCGATCAGCGCCGCCACGAGGTCGCGCGAGGTGGCGCTTTCGGCGGGGGGCTTCGCGCCGCGGTTCAGGGCGAGCGCCGGGTCGGGCGTGTCCACTTCGGGCCGTCCGGCGAAGGGGGGCAGAAGGTCGATCCCCGCCTGCGCGGCGAGCTGCGGCAGGTCGAAGAGCACCCGCATCTCGTCGATGCGTGCGCCCGCAAAGCGCAGGAAAAGACCAAAGCGCAGCACCCGCCCGCGCCCCGGCGGGATGCCGAGGAAGGGGGCGCCCTGGTCGGACCGGAGCGCCCCCATGGCCGCCACCCATGTCGCACCGCCGAACCGATCGGCCAGCAGGAGTTCGGGACCGATCCGGGTGGTGCCGAAGGCCTCCAGAAGCGGGCGGTAGAACCGCGCCTCCAGTGCCTCGGCCCCGGACACCCGCCCGAAGGGAGCTGGCAGCCAGGCCTCGACCTCCGGGGCGACCACCGCCATCGGCGGGCGTTCGTCCGAAAGCAGGCCCAGCGCCACCTGCCGTGCCGTTTCCTTGTCGGTTTCGACTATCATGGATCGCTGCACCGCCGGTCCGGCCCCGGGCGCGGGAGAAAGGGCACCCGGAGCCGGCATTCCGGTTACTGGAGGATGCCGGCCTCGCGGGCCGACTCGAGGTAATCCGCCTCGATCTGGGCCAGCGTAGCCTCGGCCGCCATGCCGCTTGTCAGGAACGCCCCGATGTTGTCGGCGATCGCCTGCTGCATCAGGCCCATGTGGGTCGAGGCGGGATAGGGCAGCGCGCCGTTCTGCGCGGTGGCCGCGGCCCCCGCGGCAATCGGACCGGGCTCGAAGCCCGGAATGATCCAGATCGCGGCCTCGGGGTTGGCGTTCGCCATCTCCGTGTCGAGGCCCTCCATCGCCACGCGGAAGGCGGCTTCGGCCTCGGCGTCGGTCACGTTGCGGGCGATCACGACCCCGTCCCACCACAGCGTTGCCGCGGGCAGCGTGCCCGGACCGGAGGCGGGCGCGGAGGCGAATTCCACGAGGCCCACGACCTTGCTTTCGGCAGCATCGTTCATCGCGCCCGCGCGGCTCGCCCAGAGGTTCGCCATCGCCACGCGCCCGTTCTGGAGCTGCTGCTGGACGTAGGTGGAATCCGACACGAGGTATTCGGGGTCCATGTACTCCGTGAGTTCGGCCATCCGCGCCAGCGTGGCAAGACCGGTTTCGTTGTTCACCGCGGGCTGGAACCCGTCCGCGAAGAAGGACCCGCCATAGCCGAGGTAGATGTCGGCGAAGATCAGCCAGGTCGTCGACCACGGCGCGCCGAACGGGTAATCGACGACGCCCGCATCGCGGATGACCTGGGCCGCGGCGATCAGCTGGTCATAGTCGGTGGGCACCTCGAGGCCGAGATCGGCGAAGATGTCCGAGCGGTACATCAGGTGCTGGGCGTTCACCATCATGGCGATGGCCATGATCTGCCCGTCGACGCGGATCAGCTGCTGCGGGCTCAGGTGCTGGCCATACCGCGCCACAAGGTCGTCGAGCGGCCGGATCAGCCCGGCGTTCAGGAGCGGCACCATCGAGGAGTTCGCCACCCCGCCCATGGTATAGAGCGACGGACGCGCGGCCATGCCGGTCGCCTGTTTCTCCTGGAAGTCCTGGCTCAGTTCGACGGTGACGTTGCCGCATTCCTGCATCGCCGCCGTGACGGCGTTCCACGCCGCGAAGCCCGCGGCCGAGATGCTGACGGGCACGTCGTTCTCGAAGGTGCACTCGGCCCTTGCGCCGGTCGCCAGGACGGCCACGGCGGCCGCTGTGGCGAGGTATCTTGCGATCTTCATGGATCCCTCCGCTGGTATGCGCCGCGCCCGGGCGGCGCGTGTCGTGAGAGGAAGGCTAGCCAGAGGAAAGGGTATCAGCTAAATGAAATAGGATCATGGCTGATATAGACGACATGGATATCAGGCTGATGGACGCCACGCTGATCCTGGTGTTCCTCGGCCTCATGCAGCACCGCAAGGCCACGCAGGTGGCCGAGGAGATGGGGCTGACCCAGCCGGCGATCAGCCATGCCCTCAAGCGGCTGCGCGCGCTCTATGGCGACGCGCTGTTCCTGCGCAAGCCGCACGGGCTGGAGCCCACGGCCTTTGCCCGGCTCCTGGAGCCGAAACTGCGCCGCGTGCTCGACGGGTTGCGCGACACGCTGCGCCCCGCCGGCGCCTTCGACCCCGACCAGGCGGGCCTGACGCTCCGGATCGCGGCCTTCGACTACGAGCTCGCCACGATCCTGCCCGGCCTCGTCTCCGACCCGGCGCTGGCGCGCGGCACGATCCGCATCACGACGCTGCCCGTGGCCAGCGACGAGGCGCTCGACGGGCTCATCAACGGGTCCATCGACCTCGCCATCGGCTTTGTCGAGGCGCTGGACCGGCGCGGGCCGAATGCGCCCTTCGTCACCGACTGGCTCTACGACGAAAGCTATGTCGTCGCGGCCCGGCGCGGGCATCCGATCTTCGACGCCCCTCTGACGGTGGACCGCTACGGGGCCGCGCTCCATGTCTTCGTGGCGGCGCGCGCCAGCGTGAAGGGCATCGTCGATTACGCGCTCGAGGCCCGCGGCGCGCGGCGGCAGGTGGTGGCGACCGTCCCGCATTTCTTTCCCGCGCTGGAGATCCTCGCCCGCTCCGATTTCGTGGCGACCGTGCCGCGTCGCCTCGCCCTGAACTTCGCGGGCCGGTTCGACCTGGGGTTCGTGGACGTGCCCGTCCCCCTGCCGGCCTTCCCGGTCCGCGCCGTCCGCCACATCCGCGACCAGGCGAATCCGATCCACGACTGGCTGGTGAAACGCCTCCTCTCCGTCACCGCGCCGTAGCGGGGCGCGGGTCGCATCGGGGCCCGGCCCTGTTGCACAGATCGGCGGATGGACGGGCCGCAGAGCCTGACGGCACCAGCGAATGTTCGATTTCCGGTCCGTGTCAACGAACGCCACCGGCGTCGAAGTGAGCGGCCTGTGATCTGGGAAAAGATGCGCGTATGTCGAACGCGCTGACAGACATCGCAATCTCCCGACCCAGCCCTGATGAAGGGAAAGCGTTCCGGCTCACGGACTATTTCAGCGACCTGCTAAAGCTTTTCGGTCAGTTCCGGCACGACGGCGAAGAGGTCGCGGACAAGGCCGTAGTCGGCCACTTGGAAGATCGGGGCCTCTTCGTCCTTGTTGATGGCGACGATGACCTTGCTGTCCTTCATCCCCGCGAGGTGCTGGATCGCGCCCGAGATGCCGACCGCGACGTAAAGCGTCGGCGCCACCACCTTGCCGGTCTGGCCCACCTGCCAGTCGTTCGGGGCGTACCCTGAGCCCACCGCCGCACGCGAGGCGCCGACGGCTGCGCCCAGCTTGTCGGCCAGCTTTTCGATCATCGCGAAGTTCTCTTGGCTGCCCACGCCACGGCCACCCGACACGACGATACCGGCGCTGGTCAGTTCGGGGCGGTCGGATGCGGCGACCTTGTCTTCCACCCATGTCGACAGCGAGCCATCTACAGCGGCGGACACCGCCTCGACCGCAGCCAAACCGGTGCTGGCGGCAGCGGCGAAGGCGGCGGTGCGGAACGTCAGGACCTTCTTGCCATCCGAGGATTTCACCGTCTGCACGGCGTTGCCCGCATAGATCGGGCGTTCGAAGGTGTCGGCATCGACGACCGCGGTCACGTCCGAGATCACCATGACGTCCAGAAGCGCCGCGACGCGGGGCAGGACGTTCTTGGAAAAGGCGGTCGCGGCGGCGGCGATGTGGCTGTAGCCACCGGCAAGTCCCACGACCAGCGCGGCGATGGGCTCGGCCATGCCGTGATCGAAGGCCGCGTCATTGGCATGCAGCACCTTGGCCGCACCGTCGAGCTTGGCAGCCTCTGCCGCTGCGGCGGCAGAGGTTCCGGCGACGAGGATATGGACCTCGCCCAGAGCCTTCACCGCGCTCAGCGCCTTGGCCACCGCATCGGTCGCCAGTTGCCCATCATTCCCATCGGCAAGCAGAAGAACGGCCATGTCAGATCACCCCCGCTTCGTCTTTCAGTTTCGCGATCCGCTCGTCCACCGAACCGACCTTCACGCCCGCATTGCGGCCCGCCGGTTCGACCGTCTTCACGACCGACAGGCGCGGCGCTACGTCCACGCCGTAATCGGCGGGGGTCTTGGTCGCCAAGGGCTTGGTCTTGGCCTTCATGATGTTCGGGAGCGACGCATAGCGCGGCTTTTTCAGGCGCAGGTCGACGCTGATGATCCTGGGCATCTTCACGCTGATCGTCTGCAAACCGCCATCCACCTCGCGCGTGACTTTCGCCGTGTCGCCTTCGATCGCCACTTGCGACGCGAAGGTGGCCTGCGACCAGCCCAGAAGCGCCTAAAGCATCTGGCCCGTGGCGTTCATGTCGTTGTCGATGGCCTGCTTGCCGCAGAGGACGAGGCCGGGGCCTTCCTCCTTGACCACACCGGGAGCAGCTTGGCGACGGCCAGCGGTTCGATGTAGGTGTGCACGTCGGCGGCGGCTTCGATCAGGATCGCGCGGTCCGCACCCATGGCGAGCGCGGTGCGCAGCGTTTCCTGCGCCTGCTTCACGCCGATGGAGACGACTACGACCTCCATCGACGGATCACGACATCCCCGATGACGATCTCCACGCCGGTCACGGCCGAGGTCTCCGCCGGTATCTCTGCCCCGGCAGCGGCGCTCTCGACGACCAGCTCGGCAAACATCGGCAGCGCCGCCACGCTC
>JAUHZL010000111.1 GCA_030425945.1 Alphaproteobacteria bacterium
GGTCGCGCCTGATCGAGTATTCCGCCGATCCCGAGCCCGGCACCCGGCGCCGCCCGCTGACCGCGGTCTGCCTGACCGACGTGCTCGATGACGGGCTGAGCATGGTCTACTCGTTCTACAACCCGGACCTCGAGCGGCAGTCGCTCGGCACCTACATCATCCTCGACCATATCGAGATCGCCCGCGAGGCGGGCCTGCCCTACGTCTATCTCGGCTACTGGGTGCCGGGCAGCCCGAAGATGGGCTACAAGGCCAGCTTCAAGGCGCTCGAGATCTTCAAGGGCGGCCGCTGGGTCGATCTCGGCGACCCCGCCGACCACACGTCCGAGCGCCACCCGCTGTCGGTCGAGCCGATTGCCGAACAGGTCGCGCGCATCACCCTACCCGACTATCGCGGCCCGCGCTGAGCGCCGCCCCTACAGGTAGTTGGAGCGGCTCAGGCCGTATTTCGCCATCTTCTCGTTCAGCGTCCGGCGCGGCAGGCACAGCTCTTCCATCACCGCGGCGATCGAGCCCTTGTGGCGGCGCATCGTGTTGTCGATCAGCATGCGCTCGAAGGCCTCGACGTATTCCTTCAGCGGCTTGCCCTCGGTCATCAGGGTCGGGCTGAGTTCGGTCGTCTCGGGCGACAGCAGCGCCGAGATCGAGCCGGTCCCGCGCCGCGACTGCAGCACCGCGCGTTCGGCGATGTTGATGAGCTGCCGCACGTTGCCCGGCCACGGCGCCTGCAACAGTTGCGCGGCCTCCTGCGCCGTCAGTTGCGGCGCGTCGCAGCCGTATTCCTCGGCGAACTGCTCGGCCATCTGGGTGAACAGCGACAGGATGTCCTCGCCACGCTGGCGCAGCGGCGGCACCGTGATCCGCAGCGCCGCCAGCCGGTAATAGAGGTCCGGGCGCAGGGTCTCGGCGAGGGTCCGGTCGCCCTCCGCCAGGTTCGAGACCGCGACCACGCGGAACTCGGCCCCCACCGGGTCGTTCAGCAGGCCGAGCAGCTTGCCCTGCAGGGACGGCTCCAGCGACTCGATGTCCTCGAGGCAGAGCGTACCGCCCCGGGCCTGTTCGACCAGCGGCGGCTCGGCGCTCGCCGCATCGCCCCCGAAGAGCCGCGCGCCAAGCGCTGTCTCGTCCTCGGCCGCGCAGCTGACGACGACGAAGCGCTTGCCCTGCCGCGGCCCGACGGCGTGCAGCGCATGGGCGACCAGGCTCTTTCCGGTCCCCGTCTCGCCCTCGATCAGAACATGGCCGTCCGCCTGCCCGAGGTCGAGGATATCCTCGCGCAGCCGCTCCATCGCGGGCGAGGCCCCGATCAGCTTGCGCATCAGCACGGTGCCGTCCGACAGCTCGCGCCGCAGCGCCCGGTTGTCGAGGGTCAGCCGGCGGGTCTCGGTCGCGCGCCGGGCCAGCTCCGTCATGCGGTCCGGGTTGAAGGGCTTTTCCATGAAGTCGTAGGCCCCGACCCGCATCGCCTCGACGGCCATCGGGACATCACCGTGCCCGGTGATCATGATGACCGGCAATTGCGCGTCGGCCTGCATCAGGCGCTTGAGAAAGGCCATCCCGTCCATGCCGGGCATCCGGATGTCGGTGACGACGATGCCGGGGTAGTTCGGGCCGATCGACTTCAGCGCCTCGTCCGCGCTGGCGAAGGTCTCGGTGTCGAAGCCCGACAGCGCCAGCCACTGGCTGATCGACTGCCGCATGTCGGTTTCGTCGTCCACGATGGCGATCTTCATCTGCGTCGTCTTGCTCGCCTCAGCCATGATCCGTCCTTTGGCGCCCAGCGGCGCGCTTCCATGTCATTCCGCCGCGCTGCGGCCCTGTGCCCAGACCGGCAGGCGGACCTCGAAGACCGCCCCGCCGTCCTCGGCGTTGCGGGCGGTCAGGCGCCCGCCGTGATCCGAGACGATCCCCGACGAGATCGCCAGCCCGAGGCCCACGCCATCGCCGGGGCGCTTGGTGGTGTAGAAGGGCTCGAAGAGCTTATCGAGGTCCTGCAGCCCGTAGCCGTTGTCGCGAACCGCCAGCGTCACGGTCTCGCCGGACGACAGGAACAGGTCGATCTTCGGCACCGTGACGCCCTGCGTCGCGTCGAGCGCATTGCGCAGCAGGTTCACGATGACCTGTTCCAGCCGGATGCGGTCGCCGAGCACCAGCACAGGCTCGCGCGGAACCGAGCGGGTGATCTCGATCCGGCGGGTCTTGAGCTGCGGCTCCATCATGTCGAGCGCGCCGGTCAGCGCCTCGCGCAGGTCGACCGGCTTGAACTGGTCATCGCCCTTGCGGGCATAGCTCTTCAACTGGCGCGTGATCGTGCCCATGCGGTCGATCAGGTCGTCGATCCGCGCGAAGGACGACAGCGACTCCTCGCTCCGGCCGCGCTGCAACAACAGCTTCGCCCCCGCGAGATAGGTCTTCATCGCTGCCAGAGGCTGGTTCAGCTCGTGGCTGACCGCCGCCGACATCTCGCCCAGGGCCGCCAGCTTCTGGCTCTGCGCCAGCGTCTGCTCGGCCACCGCGAGGTTGCGCTGCGCCTCCTCGCGCTCGGCGATCTCGCGCTGCAGGCGGCGGTTCAGCTCGCGCAGGGCGGCGCTTTCGCGCTGGAAGAACACGGAGCGCGACCAGGCACGGCGGCTGAGCAGGTAGAACCCCACCGCCGAGAGGATGGCGAAGGCCATGATTTCCAGCGCGATCACCGCGTTCACCCGTTCGCGCACGCTGGCATAGGTGGCGAACGAGGTCAGCCGCCAGCCCCGGAACGGGATCACGCTGTCGATCTGCATCACCGCTTCGCCGCCGAGATAGGTCTCGGGGCCGGGCCGCGCCCAGTCCCCGGTCGCCTGGATCGCCCGTTCGATGGCCGAGGGCGGCGGCTGGGTGGCCAGCGCCTCCTGCACGGTCCGGGTGCGCCAGCGCGGCTCGGAGGCGAGGATCACCGTCCCGCCGCTGTCGGTCACCATCACGGCATCCTGCGCACCGCGCCAGCGGGCCTCCAGCTTGGCGAGGTCGACCTCGACCACGATCACCCCGGCGCGGCGGCCCTCGGTCTCGATCCGGCGGGCAAAGGTGAAGCCGTAGGTGGCGTTGTCCTGCGGGGTGACGGTGAAGACCGTGCCGCTCGACCGCAGCGCCTCGACGTGGAAGGGCTGCGCGCGGTAGCTCGCACCCAGACGCGTGCGGTCGGTCGCCGCCACCACCCGCCCGCCGTCGTCGAGCAGCAGCAGCGAGGCGGCGCCGATCTCGTCCTTCAGCGAGATCAGCCGCTGGCTGGTCGCGGCGTAGTCGCTGGAGTTCAGCGCCGTGATCATCACCGGGTCGCGTGACAGCAGCAGCGGCACCGTCGAGTTGCGCTGCACCTCCGACACGATCGCGTTGGCATAGAGCGTCAGGCGCACCTCGGCACGCTGCCGCGTGGACTGGGTGAAGCGTTCGGTCAGCCAGACGTTGGTGATCCACAGCACGACGAGCATCGCGCCCAGCAGCAACAGACCCACCGCCCGGAAGACCCAGACCGTGGAATCCCGCTCGTCCTTCCGGCGACGCGACGTCTCGCTGGCGAAAAAACCGTCCATGATCAGAGAGTAGGCACGCGACAGGTCCCGCTCAAGCGGCACGCGGTCCGGCTGTCCCGCACGGGCGGGATCACGCCGCTGCCAGCACTCCCGCCAGCCCCGCGAAGAGCGCCGCGCCGTCTGTGCCGCCCTGCACCGGGTCCACCACCCGCTCGGGGTGCGGCATCATCCCCAGCACCCGGCGGTTCCCGGACAGGACGCCCGCGATGTCGCGCGCGCTGCCGTTCGGGTTGCGCGCATAGCGGAAGGCCACGCGGCCCTCGCCCTCGAGCCGGTCGAGCGTCTCCGCGTCGGCGGTGTAGTTGCCGTCGTGATGCGCGATCGGGACGGTGATCTCGGCCCCCGGCGCATAGCCCGAGGTGAAGGCGCTGTCGGTCTCGCCCACCACCAGCCCCTCGGACCGGCAGATGAACTTCAGGCCCGCGTTGCGCATCAGCGCGCCGGGCAGAAGCCCTGTCTCCACAAGGACCTGGAAGCCGTTGCAGATGCCCAGCACGAAGCCGCCGCGCGCCGCGTGAGCCCCGACCGCCGCCATGATCGGCGCGCGCGCCGCGATGGCCCCGCAGCGCAGGTAATCCCCGAACGAGAACCCGCCCGGCAGGCCGACGACATCGACGCCCGCGGGAAGCGCGGTGTCCTTGTGCCAGACCCGGTCGACGGCGAAGCCCGCGCGCTCGAAGGCGACGGCCAGGTCGCGGTCGCAGTTCGAGCCGGGGAAGGTGACGACGGCGGCGCGCATGGGCCCCTCCTCAGTTCTGGAAATCTGTCACCACGGCCACGCCCGGGGGCGTCGGACCGTTGAACGCCTCGAGCTCGGCGGACACGTCGCTGAGGCGGATCTGCCGCCCGATCATCGGGCTCATGTCCACGGCGCCCGACTGGATCAGGCTGAACAGCTGGTCATAGCGCCAGGACGGCATCCCGCGCGAGCCGTAGACCGCGAGGTTCTTCATGAAGACCGCGTTCATGTCGACGGTCATCATCGCGGTGTGCCCGATCGGCATGCCGACCTGCACGTGCCGGCCCAGCGGGCGCAGGCAGCGCAGCGAGGCATTGGCCGTCGCCTCGATCCCCACCGCTTCCAGCGAGACATGCGCCCCGCCGCCGGTGATCTCCTTGATCGCCTTCCACGGCTTGCCGTCCGAGGCATCGACGACCGCCTCGGCCCCGTGCACCAGCGCGTGGTCCAGCTTTTCCTTCACCACGTCGACCGCTATGACGCGCGCGCCCATCGCCTTGCCGATCAGCAGGGCTGCGAGGCCGATGCCGCCGGTGCCGTGCACCGCCAGCCATTCGCCGGGCTGGAGGGCGGCGCGGTCGGTCAGCGCATGCCACGAGGTCATCACCCGGCAGCCGAGGCCCGCCGCCGCGACCGGCGTCATGTGCTCGGGGAGCAGCGCGAGGTTGTGATCGCGGGGCACGGCCACGTAGTCGGCAAAGGCCCCGTCCGAGCCGATGCCCGGATAGACGAGATCGAGACAGGTATGCTGCGCGCCCGACCGGCAGTCGGGACAGGTCCCGCAGCCCAAGAGGAACGGCGCGACCAGCACGTCGCCGACCTTGTATTTCGCGCGCGGCCCGGCCTCGACCACCTCGCCGCAGAACTCGTGGCCGCCGATCGCGCCCGGCTTGACGCGCGGATGCTCGCCCATCCAGCCGTGCCAGTCCGAGCGGCACACGCCGCAGGCCAGCACCTTGAGGATCACGCCGTCCTCGGGACAGGCCGGATCGGGCCGGGTCTCGAGGCTCAGCGGCTGGCGATACTCCGACAGGACCGCGGCGCGCATCAGAGCACCTCGACCCGGTAGCTTTCGATCACCGTGTTCGCGAGCAGCTTCTCGCACATCTCGGTGACAGTGGCCTCGGTCGTGCCGTCCGCGAGGTCGAGCTCGATCACCTTGCCCTGCCGGACGCCTTCGACGCCGGAAAAGCCGAGCGCGCCGAGCGCGTGCCGCACCGCCTCGCCCTGCGGGTCGAGGACCCCTGCCTTCAGCATCACCGTGACGCGCGCCTTCATCTGCTCCGCCCTCGCTTCTTCGTCAGTCCTGGTCTGAGTTGCCGAACGTTCAGTTGATGAGCGTCGGCTTTCCAAGCTTTCCCGTGTTGACAGGCAGCACCCCCAACCGCCGGGCAACTTCGGTGTAGGCATCCGCCAGATCGCCCAGATCGCGGCGGAACACGTCCTTGTCGAGCTTCTGGCCCGTCTTCAGGTCCCACAGGCGGCAGGAATCGGGGCTGATCTCGTCGGCCACCACGAGGCGCATGAAGTCGCCGTCCCAGATCCGGCCGATCTCGATCTTGAAGTCCACCAGCCGGATGCCGACCCCGATCATCACGCCCGACAGGAAGTCGTTCACCCGCAGGCCGAGCGCGATCATGTCGTCGAGATCCTGCTGGCTGGCCCAGCCGAAGGCGATGATATGCTCTTCGGACACCATCGGGTCGCCGAGCGCATCGTCCTTGTAGTAGAATTCCACGATCGGGCGCGGCAGGGCGGTGCCCTCGTCGATGCCGAGGCGTTTCGAGAGCGAGCCTGCGGCGACGTTGCGCACCACGATCTCGAGGGGAATCATCTCGACCGAGCGGATCAGCTGCTCGCGCATGTTCAGGCGGCGGATGAAGTGGGTCGGCACGCCGATGGCGTTCAGCCCGTCCATGAAGAACTCGCTGAGGCGGTTGTTCAGCACGCCCTTGCCCTCGATCACCGCATGTTTCTCGGCGTTGAACGCGGTCGCATCATCCTTGAAATACTGCACGAGCGTGCCCGGCTCCGGGCCCTCGTAGAGAATCTTGGCCTTGCCCTCGTAGATCTTCTTGCGGCGCGCCATGTCGGGGATACTCCGGCTCAATGCAAAGCGCCGGGCACGTCGCTCAACGACGCCCGGCAGTGCGCAGGCTATAGGCCAGCCAGCGCAGTGCCGCAAGCGGTCGCAGGCCGGCAGGCTTGCGGCGACGCGGCGCAGACGGCATATCCGACAGGAGCGCAACGCACGGCCACATCACGGGAGCCCGCCGATGACCACCTTCGACGATCGCGAGAACGCCTTCGAGACCAAGTTCGCCCACGATAGCGAGATGCAGTTTAAGGCCGAGGCGCGCCGCAACAAGCTGCTCGGCCTGTGGGCCGCAGGCCTGATGGGGCTGGAGGGCGAGGACGCCGCCGCCTATGCCCGCGCCGTCGTCAAGGCCGACTTCGAGGAAGCCGGCCACGAGGACGTCGTCCGCAAGGTCGCGGGCGATCTCGGCGACAAGTCCTCGCCCGAGGCGGTCCGCGCCAAGATGGCCGAACTGCTGGCCGAGGCCAAAGCCCAGTTGATGTCGGAAAACTGATCCGGCCTGTCCGGCGGCGCCCCCCGGATTGCCGGAGGGGCGCGCCCTTCTCGCGCCGCCCGGCCCGCGCCGGATATGAGCGCGGCTCATCACGGTGTTGATCAACTTCGATTTGCGTCATGGCCGCGGGGCTGTCACACCGCGCGTGACGCGCAACCCCTGACGAGCGGAACCCCATCCCGATGACCGATCCCCTGAGCCGGCTCCTGGCCGAGCGCGACTGGCTACTGACCGACGGCGCCACCGGCACCACCCTGTTCAACATGGGGCTCGAATCCGGCGAAGCGCCCGAGCTGTGGAACACCGCGCAGCCCGAGAAGATCACCGCGCTCTACAAGGGGGCCGTGGACGCGGGCAGCGACCTGTTCCTGACCAACACCTTCGGCGGCAACGCCTCGCGGCTGAAGCTGCACAACGCCGAGGGCCGCGTTCACGAGCTGAACCGGATCGCCGCCGAGATCGGCCGCGAGGTCGCCGACACCGCGGGTCGCCCGGTCATCGTCGCGGGCTCGGTCGGCCCCACCGGCGAGATCATGGCCCCGATGGGTCCGCTGACCTACGAGCGCGCGGTCGAGATGTTTCACGAGCAGGCCGAGGGGCTGAAGGCCGGGGGCGTCGATGTGCTCTGGGTCGAAACGATCAGCGCGCCCGAGGAATACAAGGCCGCCGCCGAGGCCGCGCGTCTCGCCGGGATGCCCTGGTGCGGCACGATGAGCTTCGACACCGCCGGGCGCACCATGATGGGGGTGACCAGCCGCGACCTCGCCACGCTGGTCGAGACCCTGCCGCACCCGCCGCTGGCGTTCGGCGCCAACTGCGGCGTCGGGGCCTCGGACCTGCTGCGCACAGTGCTGGGCTTCTCGACCACGGGGACCGAGCGCCCGATCATCGCCAAGGGCAACGCCGGGATCCCGAAGTATCACGACGGCCATATCCACTATGACGGCACGCCCGAACTGATGGCGGATTACGCCGTTCTGGCAAGGGCTTGCGGCGCGACGCTGATCGGCGGCTGCTGCGGCACCACCCCCGACCACCTGCGCGCCATGCGCGAGGCGCTGGAGACCCGGCCGCCCGCCGACCGCCCGACGCTGGACGAGATCGCCGCCCGGCTCGGCGGCTTCTCCTCGGCCGTCGACGGCACCGGCGACGATGCAGGCCCGGCGCGCCGCGTCACCCGCCGCCGCCGGGGCTGACGGGAGCGCCGATGCCCGGACGCCGCTGCTCAGAGATCGAACGCCATCTGGTCGCCGATGCGCGGCGGCGGGGCGAAGAGATCCGTGCGCAGCGGCGGCAGCGGCGCGTCGAGGCCGAGCGCCCGCACGGCCCGCGTGAAGCGCTGGCGGATCAGGTCGGCCCAGAGCCCCTCGCCCGTCATGCGCTTGCCCCAGGCCGGGTCGTAGTCGCGCCCGCCGTGCATGTCGCGGACCTTGGACATCACCCGCTCCAGCCGGTCGGGAT
>JAUHZL010000112.1 GCA_030425945.1 Alphaproteobacteria bacterium
CAGGCGGAACCGGCCCGCCAGCGCGTCGAGCGTCGGCCGGACATGCGGCAGAAGCTCGGTCGGATGGGCCAGCATGTCCTGCCCGGCGGCGATCAGCTCGGCGATCACCGGGCCGGGCACCCGGTTCTCGGTCACCTCCAGCGCGGTCTCGATCATCGACAGGACGAATCCCTTCACCCCGAAGCCGTATCGCCCGAGGTTCCGCCGTTCGGCGGCCAGCAGGCGCTCGCTCAGGTGGTCCGGGTCGGCATGGTCGGCCAGCAGGGCGCGGAACCGGGCCTGCGTGTCCTGAAAGCTGCGTTCGTTGTGCCAGAGCGTGTCATCGGCGTCGAACCCGATCGTGGTCAGTCGCCGCGGGCGCAGGACCCTCGCCGGTGCGGCAGGTCGGTTCAATTCGGAATATCCTCTTTTCACCGGACAGGCATAAACTATATCCTCTCCACACGTCGCACGGCAAGCACGGGACCCCTGGATACATGGCGCGCCGCATTCCGGACAGCATGATGGCCGACACCCCCGCCCGCCCGGGGGACGATACCGGTGTGATCACCAAGACCAAGCCGAAGACCCAGAAGCCGCCGCTCTACAAGGTGCTTCTCCTGAACGACGACTACACGCCGATGGAGTTCGTCGTCCTCGTGCTCGAACGGTTCTTCGGCATGACCCACGGGCAGGCGGTCGAGCTGATGCTGACGGTCCACAAGAAGGGCCTCGCCGTAGTCGGGGTGTTCTCCTACGAGGTGGCCGAGACCAAGGTCGCGCAGGTGATGGACTTCGCCCGCCGCCACCAGCACCCGCTGCAGTGCACCATGGAAAAGGAGTGAGCGGGCCGCTGCCGGTCCGCCCGTCCTGATGCGCACCCGCCTCAGCACCGCCATCGCCGCGGGCGAGCTGCTCCTGCCGGACAGCGGGCGCCTGCTGGTCCTGCGCCTTCCCGCCATGCTGGCCCCGGAGTTCGATCCGGCCCGCACCGACATCGTCCACGGCTTCGCGCCGGAGGCCGAGGCGTGGCGCGCGGCCGGGTTCACCGCGACGCCCGAGCCGACGGGGCAGGGCTATGCCGGGGCCCTCGTCGGCCTGCCGCGCGCGCGTCCGCTGGCCCTGGGGCTGCTGCGCCAGGCTGCCGAGCGGCTGGCCCCCGGCGGGATACTGGTTCTCGACGGCCAGAAGACGGACGGCGTCGAGCCGGTCGTGAAGGCGCTGAAGGGCGCGTTCGGATCGGTCGAGGCGCTGTCGCAGGGTCATGGCAAGCTGGTGTGGCTGACGGTCGCCGGGCCGCTGCCGGACGCGGTCGCCGCCTGGCCGGACCTCGCGCCCACCGAAGGGCCCGCGGGCTGGATGACGGCGCCCGGCGTCTTCTCGGCCGACGCCGTCGACCCGGGCAGCGCGCTGCTCTGCGATCACCTGCCGCCCCTTTCGGGCACCGTCTGTGACCTTGGGGCGGGCTGGGGCGTTCTGGCGCGGGCCGCGCTGGCGGCCGCGCCCGCCATCACGCGGCTCGATCTGGTCGAGGCCGAGGCGGCCGCCCTCGCCTGTGCCCGGCTCAACGTACCCGACCCGCGCGCGACGTTCCACTGGGCCGACGCGCTGCAGGCCCGCGGAAGCTACGACGCCGTCCTGATGAACCCGCCGTTCCATGCCGGGCGGGCCGCGGACCCCGGGCTGGGGCAGGCCTTTCTGCGCACGGCGGCAGGGCTGCTGAAGCGCACCGGCGTCCTCGCCCTTGTCGCGAACCGGCATCTGCCCTACGAGCGGGTCCTCGACGACCTGTTCGCGCAGGTCGAGACACGCGCCGACGCGGGCGGCTTCAAGGTCATTCACGCCCGCCACCCCAGGTCCGGCCCGCGCAAGGCCGCATAGGAGGCTGCCATGTCCTTTTCCATCGCCGGCAAGACCGCCATCGTCACGGGGGCCGCGCACGGCATCGGGCTCGCCATCGCGCGCCATTTCGTCGACCAGGGGGCGAACGTCATGTTCGCGGACCGCGACGACGATCAGCTTGAAGCCGAGTGCGGCGAGGCGGCCGAGGCCGAGGGCAGCACGATCCGCTACTTCTCGGGGGACCTGCGCGAGCGGCTGACGGTCGCGAACCTGCTGTCGGCAACCGTCGATGCCTTCGACCGGGTCGATATCCTCGTGAACGCGTCCCGGCAGGTGAAGGTCTCGGACCCGCTCAATCCCGACGAGGACGCGGTCGAGGCCATGCTGAGCCAGAACCTGATGCCGGCCCTGCGCCTGTCGCAGCTGGTCGCCAAGCGGATGATCCGGCAGGCCGAGGAGGACGGGCGCGAGGATGGTCAGGTCGGGTCGATCGTGAACCTGTCGTCGATTGCCGCCCGCCGGACCCATCCCAACCTGCTGGGGTATTCGGTCAGTGCCGCGGCGCTCGACCAGATGACCCGGTCGATGGCCGTGGCGCTGGCCGAGCATCGCATCCGCGTCAACAGCGTCGCCTTCGGCAGCGTGATGAGCAACTCGCTGAAGGAATCCCTGAAGGAGAGCAGCGGTCTGAGGGCCGAGATCCTTGACTGCACCCCGATGGCCCGGATCGCCTCGCCCAGCGAGGTTGCGGACGCGGTCCAGTACCTTGCGTCCGACGGGTCGGGCTTCGTCACCGGGCAGGTTCTGACCATCGATGGCGGCCGGACCCTGATCGACCCGGTGGCCTCGCCCGCGCATTAGCGTCGCGGACTGTCATTTTCGGCTGACACTTCTACACCGGCTTGCTACGCCTTGGGCATCGGCAAGGAGTGTGACGATGACGGCCCAGTTCGACGATAGGAAAGCCCGCGCCAGCGCATGGTTCCGCAGCTTGCGGGACGACATCGTGGCGGCGTTCGAGGCGCTCGAGGACACCCAGACCACCGGACCCTTCGCGGACCTGCCGCCCGGACGATTCGAAGTGACCGAAACCCGGCGCCATTCCGATGACGGCACCGACGCGGGCGGCGGCCTGATGAGCGTGATGCGCGGCGGCCGCGTGTTCGAGAAGGTCGGCGTCAACATTTCCACCGTCTATGGCACCCTTGGCGAACGGGCGCAGATGGCGATGGCCGCCCGCAAGGGCATCCCGGGCATGACGGACGACCCGCGCTTCTGGGCCAGCGGCATCAGCCTTGTCGCCCATATGCGCAATCCGCACACGCCCGCGGTTCACATGAACACGCGCATGTTCTGGACCCCGCATGCCTGGTGGTTCGGCGGCGGCTCGGACCTGAACCCCTGCCTCGAGAAGGACGAGGACACCGCGGCCTTTCACGGCGTGCTCAAGGAGTACTGCGACCGGCACGGGGACGACATCTATCCGAAGTACAAGGCATGGGCGGACGAGTACTTCTTCGTCCCGCATCGGGGGCGGGCCCGGGGCGTCGGCGGCATCTTCTACGATGACCTCTGCACCGGGGACTGGGATGCCGATTTCGCCCTGACGCAGGATGTCGGACGCTCCTTCCTGCCGGCGTTCCTTCCGGTGACCGAGAAGAACCGCGACCTGCCCTGGACCGACGCCGACAAGGAGGCGCAACTGGTCCACCGCGGTCTCTATGCCGAGTACAACCTCGTCTACGACCGGGGCACCAAGTTCGGACTGGAGACCGGGCACGACGCCAACGCCGTGCTGATGAGCCTGCCGCCCGAGGCGAAGTGGCCCTGAGGATGGCCTGACCGGACCCGGCCCGCGTCCCGTTCTCGGGTCGCGGGTCGGGGTCCCGGTTGGGTCGGTCAGGCCGGGACCGTGCTGCGCACCGTGTCGATCATGATCTGCACATTCTCCGGATCCGCGTCCGGCGTGATGCCGTGCCCGAGGTTGAAGATGTGCGGCCCCTTCGAGAAGGCCTCGACGATGCGCCGGGTCTCGTCCACCAGCGCCTGACCGCCGGTCACCATGTGCGACGAGGCAAGGTTGCCCTGCACACAGCCATCGACCTGCACATGCGCCGCCGCCCATTCCGGCGTGACCGAGTTGTCGAGCGCAACGCAATCCGCGCCGGTCTTCTTGGCGAATCCGATGTAGCCGTCGCCCGCTTCGCGCGGGAAGGCGATCACCGGGAGGCCCGGATGCCGCGCCTTCAGCTCGGAAATGATCCGCTTGGCCGGGGCGACCGCGTAGGTCTCGAAGGCGTCGCCCTTCAGGGAACCGGCCCAGCTGTCGAAGATCTTCACGGTTTCCGCGCCGGCCTGGACCTGCTGGTCCAGATACTCGATCGTCGCCTCGGTCAGCCGGTCGATCAGCGCGGCGAAGAGCGGCTCGTTCTCCTGCCGCAGCGCATGGGCGGGCCCCTGGTCCGGGGTGCCGCGCCCGGCGATCATGTAGGTCGCCACGGTCCACGGTGCGCCCGCGAACCCGATCAGCGCGGTCTCCTTCGGCAGTTCGCGTGCGAGGATCCGCACGGTCTCGTACACCGGGGCGAGGTGGTCGTGTATGTCGTCCTTGCCCTTGATGGGGGCGAAGTCCGCCTCGGTGGTGATGGTGCTGAGGCGCGGGCCCTCGCCGGTCTCGAACCACAGGTCGGCCCCGAGTGCCTGCGGCAACAGCAGGATGTCGGCAAACAGGATCGCCGCGTCGAAGCCGTAGCGGCGGATCGGCTGCAGTGTCACCTCGGCGGCGAGCTCGGAGTTGTAGCAGAGCGACAGGAAGTCCCCGGCCTGTGCCCGCGTGGCGCGGTATTCGGGCAGGTAACGGCCTGCCTGACGCATCATCCAGATCGGCGGCGTCGGCAGGACCTCGCCCGCCAGGGCGCGCATCAGTTTCTTGGTCTCGGGCATCGGTCGTCCTTCTCGTCTTGCGTCCGGAAGTTTCCCATGCGACCGCTTGTCAATCAATGGCTATTGTCAGGTCAAGTTGACACATTGTAGGCTCACGCATGGCTCTCGATCTTCCGTCCCCCGCCTCGCCCCTCCGTATCGGAACCCGCGGTTCGCCGCTTGCGCTTGCACAGGCCCACGAGACCCGCGACCGGCTCGCGGCGGCCTTCGATCTGCCGGGCTCGGCGTTCGAGATCGTCGTGATCAAGGTCACCGGTGACCAGGTTCTAGACAAGCCCCTGAAGGAGATCGGGGGCAAGGGCCTCTTCACCCGCGAGATCGAGGAAGACCTGCTGGCCGGCAAGATCGACATCGCGGTTCATTCGATGAAGGACATGCCGGTCGAACAGCCCGCCGGGCTGCTGCTCGACACCTACCTGCCGCGCGAGGACGTGCGCGACGCCTTCGTCACGCTCGACGGCGGTCTCTTGGCGGACCTGCCGCAGGGCGCGGTCGTCGGCTCGTCCAGTCTGCGCCGCCGGGCGCAACTGGCGCATCGCCGTCCCGACCTGACGCTGGTCGAATTCCGCGGCAACGTGCAGACCCGGATGCGCAAGCTGGAAGAGGGCGTCGCGGTCGCGACCTTCCTCGCCATGGCCGGGCTGAACCGGCTGGGCATGGCGGACGTGCCGCGCACCGCTATCGACCCCGAGGAGATGCTGCCCGCCGTGGCCCAGGGCGCCATCGGGATCGAGCGCCGCGCCGACGACAGCCGCGTCGCCGACCTGCTGGCCGCGATTCACGACGGACCCACGGGGCAACGGCTGGCCTGCGAGCGGGCCTATCTCGGCGCGCTCGACGGCTCGTGCGAGACGCCGATTGCCGGGCTTGCGCTGCTGCAGGGCGGCGAGATCTGGCTGCGCGGCGAGATCCTGCGTCCCGACGGCTCGGAGGTCATCGCCGACGAGGGCCGCGCCCCGATCGAGGACGGCGCTGCCCTCGGCCGCGAGGTCGCGCGCCGCCTCCGAGAGCGGGCCCCGAAGGACTTCTTCAGCTGGCTTGCCGCCTGATCCGGATCCGCCCCCGAGCCCCGCGATTTCGCGCTTGACGGGGGCGGGCCGGTCGCCTACTTGAGCCGGGCTTTCGGCGGAGTAGCTCAGTTGGTTAGAGCAGCGGAATCATAATCCGCGTGTCGGGGGTTCAAGTCCCTCCTCCGCTACCAAAAGCCCTTTAAAAACAAGCACTTAACAAAGTGGTTGACGCTGATTGTGCGTAGCACACCTGTAGCGCACTTTTTCCGTCGCCCTTTGTCTCTGCTGATCGTAGAATCACTGTGTTGAACACAGTGTTTTTGATGGCTGTTGAGAACACTGTGGTTGCCAACACATTGGTTGAACACAGGTTTCAGATCGCGATCCGCAACACAGCTCTATGCCCAAGCTCAGCCCCAAGACTGTGACACTGCTGGACGGCGACCTGCGCTTATTCAAACGTGATCGCAGTAGAACCTGGCAAGCCGCCTTCAAAATCGATGGGCGTTGGGTTCGCATCACAACCAAGTGCAAGCAGCTGGAGGATGCCAAGCGTCGGGCACGTGAGCTGTACGTGGAATACCAGGTTCGGCAGAAGAACGGCTTGCCTGTGGTCAGCAAGCGGTTCGCAGACGTTGCTCGCATCGTGATTGCCGACATGGACCAGCAGCTGGCGGCGGGCGTGGGCAAGGCCAGCTGGCGCGACTACAAGATCGTGCTGGAGCGGTACCTGATCCCCTACTTCGGCGACCGGTTCGTCACCAGCATCAACTACGAGGAGCTTCAGCGTTTCGCGAAATGGCGCGAGGGGAAGATGGGCCATGAACCCAGTGCCTCGACCTTGAACACGCATAACTCGGCGCTGAACCGTGTGTTCGATGAAGCAGTGGCACGGGGCTACATGAACCGCACCCATGTGCCTGTGCTGATCAACAAGGGCAGGGACAGCGAACGGCGCCCAGACTTTCGGCGTGAAGAATACCGTAAGATGCTGGCGCGACTGCCGAGCTGGGTCGATGAAGGCCGCGAGGGCAAGTCACGCGACATGCGGCACCTGCTGCGCGACTACGTGCTGATCCTCGCCAATACGGGCATACGGCATGGGACAGAGGCGCAGAACTTGCGTTGGAAGCACATTCACCTGTTTGTGGAACATGGGCTGACGTATCTGGAAATGCACGTTTCGGGCAAGACAGGGCCGCGTGATCTGATCTGTCGTGCTGGCACCATCAACTATCTCAAGCGCATTCAAAGCCGCAGTCCTGACATTGCGGGTATGACGTTCGAGGATCTGATCCGTGCGCAGCTGGACGTGCCGGTGTTTCGCTTGCCGGACGGCACAGTCACGAAGAACCTGCGTCAGACCTTTCGCATACTGATGGAGGACACTGGGCTGCTCAAATGCCCGCGTACAGGGCAGCACAGAACGCTGTACAGCTTCCGCCATACCTATGCGACGTTTGCCCTGCTGAACGACGGGATGGACGTGCACACGCTTGCTATGCAGATGGGCACCTCGATCCAGATGATCGAGCGTCACTACAGCCACCTCACGCCGCGACTGCGTAAAGACATGCTCACGGGCAAGCGCTTCGAGCTGTCGGATGAAGAGTATCGACGGCAGTATAACGTGCAATCCCACGCAGTGACTGACGAAGACTTGGGTGCAGCTGACCCCGATGCTGTCATCGAAGCTGATCTGCCGGACGAACCGGCATTTGATGCGTCCGAGGCCGCAGTCGATGAGGCTAACAATCAGGTGGTCATAGAACAGAAACCTCCGCTGAGCCCCGCCGAACGTGCCTTCGATCTGTTTGACGCGGGCAAGCTTGGGGAAGCTGGGCTGCTGGCGGCGGTTGGTGTGTCGCGTGACGGCTACGTGCCCAATGAAGCGATCACGCACCGAGCCTTGGACGCCGTGGAACAGGGTAGGCTGAGCGAAGACGGCTTGGTCAAGCTGTTGGGCTAGAGCAGCTCTACCGCCGCACTGAGCTGCTCAGCATTCACATCGATGTAGCGTTGCGTGGTGCTGATATGGCTGTGCCCCGCGAGTTCGGCCAGCAAGCGCACACCCACGCCCTTGTTGGCCAGTCGTGTGATGTAGGTGCGTCTGCCTGAGTGACTGGAAGCGTCCTTGAGGCCCACCGCCTTGTAGATGACGAGGAACAGCTGGCACATCGTGTTGGCGGAGAAGTGACCGCCTTTCTGGCTCGCGAACAGAGGACTGCTGGGATCCTTCACCACCAAGCCTGCAGCATATTCCCCAAGCGCCCTGCGTAAGCGTTGGTTGAGGTACACGGTGCGGGTCTTGCCCCCCTTGCTCTGTGCAGCTGATAGAATGAACTGTGTGCGCACAGCGCCCGCGTCGTCGAACACGTCACCCTGTTTCAGTGCAGCGATTTCCTTGGCCCGTAGCCCCGCGTAGAAGCTGAACAGAATGATTGTTTCGTCACGAGTTGGATGACGACGACTGCGGCAATACTGTAGTACGCGGCGCAGTTGGGCTTCGTTCAGTGTCTGTGCTTGGCGCATCCAAAATCCCCCAAAAACCTCATGTTTTCATATGCTTGACTATAAAG
>JAUHZL010000113.1 GCA_030425945.1 Alphaproteobacteria bacterium
GCTGAGCCGGGGCCGCGACAAGGCGGCGATGGGCTACACCTTCTCCTATGACATGCTGGGCGAGGCCGCGATGACCGCCGGGGACGCCGCGCGCTTCCTCGCCGCCTACAAGGGGGCCATCGGACGCCTCGCGCCCGAGTGCCGCAGCCCCGACACCCGCGCCAACCCCGGCATCTCGGTCAAGCTGTCGGCGCTGCATCCGCGCTACGAGACCGCCCAGCAGGACCGGGTGATGACCGAACTGGTGCCGCGCGTGCTGGACCTCGCGCAGGCGGCGAAATCGGCCGGGATGGGCATGAACATCGACGCCGAGGAGGCCGACCGGCTGGAACTGAGCCTCACGGTGATCGAGGCGGTGCTGTCCGACGAACGCCTCGCGGGCTGGGACGGGTTCGGCGTCGTGGTGCAGGGCTACGGGCTGCGCGCCAGCGCGGTGATCGACTGGCTCCACGCGCTGGCGACCCGGCTCGACCGGCGCATCATGGTGCGGCTGGTCAAGGGCGCCTACTGGGACACCGAGATCAAGCGCGCGCAGGTCGAGGGGCTGGAGGGCTTCCCGGTCTTCACCCGCAAGGCCGCCACCGACGTGGCCTACCTGTGCTGCGCCCGCCAGCTTCTGGGCCTGACCGACCGCATCTACCCGCAATTCGCCACCCACAACGCGCATTCGGTGGCCGCGATCCTCGAGATGGCCGACGACCCGCAGGCCTTCGAGTTCCAGCGCCTGCACGGGATGGGCGAGGCGCTGCACGACCGCATCCTCGCCGGGAACGCCACGCGCTGCCGGATCTACGCCCCGGTGGGCGCGCACCGCGAACTGCTGGCCTACCTCGTCCGGCGGCTGCTGGAGAACGGCGCGAACAGCTCCTTCGTTCACAAGATCGCCGACCCGGAGGTGCCGCCGGAGGCCGTCGCGCGCGATCCCTTCGCCGCGCTCGACAACGCCCCGTCCGGTCCGGGCGTGACCCGGCCCGCCGACCTCTTCGCGCCCGGGCGGCGCAATTCGCGCGGTTGGGACCTGCACGAACCGGAGGGGCTGGCGGCCTACCTCGCCGCCCGCGCGCCCTTCGCCGACCGGCAGTGGACCGCCGCGCCGACTGTGGAGGCCGCGCCGGGCGAGACCCTGCCCGTCACCGCCCCCGACGCCCCCGGCCAGACCGTGGGCACGGTGACGCAGGCGAGTGCCGCCGCGATCGAGGCCGCGCTGAGCGGGACCCGCGCCTGGGCCGCGACGCCCGACGACCGCGCCGCCGCGCTGGAGCGGGCCGCCGACCTCTTCGAGGCGCACGCGGGCGAGATCTTCGCCCTGCTCGCCCGCGAGGCCGGGAAATGCCCGCCCGATGCCGTCGCCGAACTGCGCGAGGCGGTGGACTTCCTGCGCTACTACGCCACCCGCGCCCGGGCGGACCGCCCCGCGGGGCGCGGGGTCTTCGCCTGCATCAGCCCGTGGAACTTCCCGCTCGCCATCTTCACCGGCCAGGTCGCGGGCGCGCTCGCGGCGGGCAACGGCGTGATCGCCAAGCCCGCGGAGGCGACGCCGCTGATCGCCGCGCTGGCCACGCGCCTGCTGCACGAGGCGGGTGTTCCGCAAGAAGCGCTTGCCCTGCTGCCGGGCGAGGGCCGCACCGTCGGCGCGGCGCTCAGCGCGGACCCGCGCATCGCCGGGGTCTGCTTCACCGGCTCGACCGCGACGGCGCAGACCATCAACCGGGCGATGGCGGCCCATCTCGACCCGGCCGCGCCGCTGATCGCCGAGACCGGCGGCCTGAACGCGATGATCGTGGACAGCACCGCCCTGCCGGAACAGGCGGTGCGCGACATCGTGCTGTCGGCCTTCCGCTCGGCCGGGCAGCGCTGCTCGGCGCTGCGCCTGCTCTACGTGCAGGAGGACATCGCGCCGGGGCTGATGACCATGCTGACCGGCGCGATGGACGAGCTGCGCCTCGGCGCGCCCTGGGACCCGGCCACCGATGTCGGCCCGGTGATCGACGCGGCCGCGCAGGCGAAGATCGCGGCCCATGTCGCCCGCGCGCGCGCCGAGGGCCGGGTGATCCACGAGATCGCCGCGCCGGAGGCCGGGCATTTCATCGGGCCGGTGGCGATCCGGGTCGGCGGGATGGCCGACCTGGGCGAAGAGATCTTCGGCCCCGTGCTGCATGTCGCGACCTTCCGGGCACAGGACCTCGACGCGGTGCTCGATGCGGTCAACGCCTCGGGCTACGGGCTGACCTTCGGCCTGCACAGCCGGATCGAGGACCGCGCCGCCCATGTCGCGGACCGGCTGCGGGTCGGCAATCTCTATGTCAACCGCAACCAGATCGGCGCGGTGGTCGGCAGCCAGCCCTTCGGCGGCGAGGGGCTGTCGGGCACCGGCCCCAAGGCGGGCGGCCCGGCCTATGTCGCGCGGATGGGCAAGGCGGGCCGCGCCCGGCCCGAGCCGGTGCCGGGCCCGGAGGCCGACGCAGGCGCCGTCGCGCGCGCGGTGGCCGAGGCGCGTGCCCGGCTGACCGAAGGCCCGCTGTCCGAGACCGACCTGCCCGGCCCCACCGGCGAGCGGAACCTGCTGCGGCACTACGGGCGCGGCGTGGTGCTCTGCCTCGGTCCCACGCCGGAGGTCGCGCTGGCACAGGCCACGGCTGCCGAGGCCGCGGGCGCGACCGCCGTCCGGATCTGCCCGGGCGCGCGCGGCGCGCTGGCGGTGGACGGGGTGCTGCCGCCGGACCGGCTGCAGACACTCGACGGGATCGACGCCGTTGTCCTGCAGGGCACCGACGCGGCCCTGCGCCCGGTGCGGCAGGCGCTGGCGGCCCGCGACGGACGACTGGTCCCGCTGATCGCCGAGGACGACATCGCCGCGCGCTGCCGCCTCGAACGGCATGTCTGCACCGACACCACGGCGGCGGGGGGCAACGCCAGCCTGCTGGCACAGGCGGGCTGAGGCGACGGCGCGCCGGATTGACTTGTTCAATCGTTTGATTGAATTTGCGGGCGACCCTGACCCCCGAGTCGCCCGCCCCCGAGTCGCCACCCGATGTCCGACGCCCCGCCCCCCGATGCCGACACGGACCCCGACGCCGTTCCCCCGGCGCCGACCGGCACGCGCGGCGCGCTGATCCGCGCGGGGCTGCACCTCTTCGGCAAGACCGGGTTCGCCGCAACCTCGACCCGGGAGCTGGCCGAGGCCGCGGGGACCAACGTCGCCTCGATCGCCTACCACTTCGGCGGCAAGGACGGGCTGCGCCGCGCCTGCGTCGAGGAGGTCGCCCGCCGCTTCCAGGCCGTGCTCGGCCCCGATCCGGCGCCGCTGCCCGACGACCTGCCCGCCGCGGCGGCCCAGGCCCGCCTGGCCTTCCTGACCACCGCCATGATCCGCTTCCTGCTCGGCCGCGGCGACGGCGAGGAGGTGCCCGCCTTCCTGCTGCGCGAGGTGCTGGGCGAGCCCGCGCTGCTCGACATCGTCTATGACCGCGTGATCGCCCCGCGCCATGCCGACCTCTGCGCGCTCTGGGGCCGGGCCAGCGGGCAGGACCCGGACAGCCCGGCGGTGCGCCTCGGTGTCTTCGCGCATCTCGGGCAGATCCTCTATTTCCGCCTCGGCGCAGCCATCGTCACCCGCCGCATGGGCTGGGACGGCTACGGCCCGGCCGAGATCGCCGCCGTCGAGGCCCGCATCCTCGCCACGCTCAACGCCGCCCTGTCCAGAGGGGACCCCCCGTGACCGCTTTCGTCTGCACCCTGCCGCTGCTCTCGGCGCTATTCACCGCCTGCGCGCCGGTTCCGCCCTTCGCCTCGGGCTATGTCGAGGGCGAGTATGTCCTGATCGCCCCCGTCGCCACCGCCGAGATCCGCGAGATCGCCGTCGCGCGCGGCGACCGCGTCGCACCGGGTGACCCGCTGGTGCGGCTGGAGGACCGCGACGCGACGATCGCGCTGGCGCAGGCCGAGGCCGGGTTGCAACAGGCGGAAGCCGCGCTCGCGGACCTGCGCGAAGGCGCCCGCCCGGAGGAAATCGCCGCCATCGAGGCCGCCCTCGCCTCGGCCCGCGCCCAGGCGACCGAGGCGCAGCGCACGTCCGAGCGGCAGACCAGCCTCGCCGCGCGCGGCGCGATCACCACGGCGCAGGCCGATGACGCCGTCACCGCCGCCGAGGTGGCCGCGGCCGCCGTCGCCCGGATCGAGGCCGAACTGGCCGCCGCCCGCCTGCCTGCCCGCCCGCAGCGGATCGCCGCCGCCGAGGCCGCGCTCGACGGCGCCCGCGCCGCCCGCGACCAGGCCGAGTGGAACCTCGCGCGCCGGCGGCTGGACGCCCCTTCCGCCGGGACCGTCAGCGACCTGATCCGCACCCCGGGCGAGCTGGCCGGGCCCGCCGCCCCGGTGCTGTCGCTGCTGCCCGACGACGGGGTGAAGCTGCGCCTTTACGTGCCGCAGGACGCCCTGCCCCGCATCGCGCCCGGCAGCCTGCTCGACGTGCGCTGCGACGGCTGTCCGCCCGGCCTGCAGGCCACGGTCAGCTATGTCGCCGACACGCCCGAATTCACCCCGCCGGTGATCTACTCGATCGAGACACGGCAAAAGCTCGTCTACCTGATCGAGGCGCGCCCCGCCGCCGGGGCCGCGGTCCTGAAACCCGGCCAGATCGTCGATGTCGTCCTGCCGGGGGCCGCGGAGTGAGTGCGCCCGTGGCCGATGCCCCCGGCGCGGACGCGCCCCCCGCGATCGAGGTCGCGGGCCTCGTCAAGGCCTTCGGCGGCCGCCGGGTGGTGGACGACGTGACCCTCGACGTGCGCACCGGCGAGATTGCCGGGTTCCTCGGCCCGAACGGCTCGGGCAAGACGACGACGATCCGGCTGATGTGCGGCCTGCTGACCCCCGATGCCGGGACCGGCACCGTGCTCGGGCGCGACATCCGCACCGAGGCCCGCGCGATCAAGCTCGACGTCGGTTACATGACGCAGAAGTTCTCGCTCTACGAGGACCTGACGATCGAGGAGAACCTGCGCTTCGTCGCCGGGCTCTACCGGCTGCCCGATCCGCGCCGCGCGGTGGCCGATACGCTGGCCGATCTGGGGCTGACCAGCCGCAAGCGGCAACTGGCCGGGTCGCTGTCGGGCGGCTGGAAGCAACGGCTGGCGCTCGCCGCCTGCATCATGCACCGCCCGCGCCTGCTGCTGCTGGACGAGCCGACCGCCGGCGTCGATCCCAAGGCCCGCCGCGAGTTCTGGGACGAGATCCACGCCCGCGCCGCCGACGGGCTGACGGTGCTGGTCTCGACCCATTACATGGACGAGGCCGAGCGCTGCCACCGGATCAACTACATCTCCTACGGCAAGCTCGTCGCGCGCGGCACGGTGGACGAGGTGATCGCGGGCGCGAAGCTGACCACGCTGGTGCTGGAGGGCGGCGACCTGCCCCGCGCCGCCCGGATGCTGCGCGACGATCCTGCCGTCGACCAGGTCGCCCCCTTCGGCACCACGCTGCATGTGACGGGACGCGACGGTGCCGCCCTGCGGCGCGCGACCGGCGCCGCCGCCACCGCCAGCGGCGCGACCCTGCGCGATGCCGAGACCAGCCTCGAGGACGTGTTCATCCAGCTGATGGGCGCGTCGCAGGACAACATGGCATGAGCGCGCTTCTCTCCCTCCGCCGCCTCTGGTCGCTGCTCGTCAAGGAGACGATCCAGATGCGCCGCGACCGGATCACCTTCGCGATGATGCTGGGCGTGCCGCTGATGCAGCTCATGCTGTTCGGCTTCGCGATCAACTCGGACCCGCGCGGCCTGCCCGCCGCCCTCGTCGCGCCGACGCAGGACCGCTTCACGCGCGCGATGGTCAGCGCGCTGGAACTGACCGGCTACTACCGCTTCGTCACCGTCGGGGCCTCCGCCGCGCAGGCCGAGGCGATGCTGGTGCGCGGCGACGTGTCCTTCGTGGTGACCGTGCCCTCCGACTTCGGCCGCCGGATCGAGCGCGGCGACCACCCGGTCATGCTGATCGAGGCCGACGCCACCGACCCCTCGGTCGCCTCCGGCGCGATCTCGACGCTGGGCACCGTCGCCGCCGAGGCGCTGCAACGCGAACAGGGCACCGAGACCGCCGCCGCCGAGGCCGGAACCCATGCCGTGCAGGTCGTCGTCCACCGCCGCTACAACCCCGAGGGGATCACCCAGTACAACATCGTGCCGGGCCTGCTGGGCGTGATCCTGCAGATGACCATGGTGATGATGACCGCGATGGGCCTGACCCGCGAGATCGAGCGCGGCACGATGGAGAACCTGCTGGCGATGCCCGCCTCGCCGCTGGAGATCATGCTGGGCAAGATCCTGCCCTTCCTCGGCATCGGCGCGGTGCAGGTGACCGTGGTGCTGGTCGCGGCCAAGCTGATCTTCGGCGTGCCCTTCATGGGCGGGCTCGGGGTGCTGATGGCCGGCATCCTCGTCTTCGTGCTGGCGCTGGTGCTGCTCGGCTACCTGATCTCGACGGTGGCGCGGACGCAGTTGCAGGCGATGCAGCTGACCTTCTTCTACTTCCTGCCGTCGATCCTGCTGTCGGGCTTCATGTTCCCGTATCGCGGGATGCCCGGCTGGGCGCAGGCGCTGGGGGAACTGCTGCCCCTGACGCATTTCCTGCGGATGATCCGCGCCGTGATGCTGAAAGGCGCGGGGCTGGACGGGGTTGCCCAGCCGCTGGCCGCGCTGACCGTCTTCGCCGTCGTCCTGACCGGCGCGGCCCTCCTGCGCTTCCGGCGGACCCTGGACTGAGGGCGGAGGGGGCCGCCAAGGCGCGTCCGCGCAGGCACCGCCACCTGCCCCCTTCCCAAACCCCGCGCCTTGCGCTGAAACTGGCGCCGACCCGCAACCCCGGAGCGCGCCCATGTCCCTCGCCGGTATCGTCCAGACCGACCGCCACCCGCTGACCGACCCCGCCTATGGCGCCGCCTGCCGCGCGCGGCTCGACCGGGACGGCGTGGTGGTGCTGGAGGGGTTCCTGACGCCCGATGCCCTCGCCGCCCTCGACGCCGAGGCCGAGGCCGGGCGCGCCCAGGCCTATTTCTGCACCCAGAGCCACTCCGTCTACCTGACGCCGCCCGACCCCGCGCAGCCCGCCGATCACCCGGTGAACCGGCAGGTCGTGTCGTCCAAGGGCTGCATCTGCGACGACGAGGTGGCGGCCACCTCGCCCCTCCGCGCGCTCTACGACGCGCCCGAGTTCCGCGCCTTCGTCTGCCGCGCCACCGGCGAGGCCGAGGTGCACCCCTATGCCGACCCGCTGTCCTCGATCAACATCCACTACGCCGAGCGCGGCCAGGAACTGGGCTGGCACTTCGACAACTCGTCCTTCGCCATCACGCTGCTGATCCGCAAGCCGGACGCGGGCAGCCGCTTCGAATACGTCAAGGACCTGCGCGACGCCGACGCGGGCGAGATGAACCCGGAGGGGGTCGCCGACCTGCTCGACGGGCGGACCGAACCGCAGGTGCTCAGCATGGAGCCGGGCACGCTGGTCCTGTTCCGCGGCCGCAACTCGATCCACCGCGTCTCGCCGAACGACAGCGACCGCACCCGGATGCTGGCCGTGCTGGCCTACAATTCCCGGCCGGGCGTCCAGCTGTCCGAGAACGCCCGGATGACCTTCTACGGGCGGCTGGGCGCGGCCTGACACGGGGGGCAAACCGGCGTCAGCCAAACGAAAGGGCGGCCAGACGGCCGCCCTTTCTTGTTCGACGACGGGGTGTCTGCCCGGTCCTGCGGGGGGGGGCGCCCACGCTACCCGGCCCCCTTGGCACAGGCTGGAGGACGCATCATCGGCCCGCCGTCCCGGGTCAGGACTTAGCGAGCTGCCACCGCCGCATCCTGCGTGCGCGTCAGACCGAAGCTGATGACCGGCTGGTTGCGCAGGAAATCGTAGCCGACGAAGCCCGCGCTGTTGGTGAAGTTGCGCGCGACGCCGAGGTCGATGCCGACACCGGTCTCGCCGGTGAAGTAATAGCTGACGCCCGCACCTGCGGCCCATTCGTTGGCCGCGTCGCTGCTGAAGATGCGGGCACTCACGCCGCTCGAGACGGTGCCGTTCCCGAAGGAAAAGCTGAAGCCGACGAAGGCGGTCGGGCTGTTGCCGGAGGCCACGTCGGGTGGGAGCGCGGCCGCCGGCGCCGCGAGGAGCGCGGCAAGACCCGCGCCCAGGAAGAACGATTTCATCAGGAGATCTCCGAGATCAGTAAGCGCGACGCCGCCCCCCTCCTGCCGTTGGTGAGCTGAACGGGCCAATCTCCGCGCGCATGGGCGTTGGAGGTTTGGGCTTGGAACGAGACGGCGAAGTGGGCGTCCATTTGGACGGCCC